>JBILLI010000054.1:0-19890 GCA_044376155.1 Polyangiales bacterium | reverse complement strand
CTACCCCTGAATGCGCTCCCACCACGCGGTCTGGTCGCCCTCGTAGACGAGGGTCTCGCCCTGAAAGAAGCGCAGGTCGTAGCGGCCCAGCACCCGGAGATCACCGCGCCGCACGGTCTTCGCCTTGCACTCCAACACCAGGGGCTCCCCCGGCGCGGCGAGGGCGTGAAAGCGCACGTGGTGGATCTTTGCGCCGTAGCCGATCCACCCATCGCGGTGCCGCAGGCCGAGCACGTAGAACGCGTGCACGAAGCCCATGATCCCGGTCATGTGGACCATCAGCCCGCCCGAGACGTGCCGCGGGTGTCGGGTGGGGTGCACGCGCTGGTCGCGGGTGATGGGGAGGTCGTCGTGCGTGGGCATGCGCGCGCGCACCACGCTGTTCTCGACGTCGACCAGCAGGATCTCGTCGATGAGCTGCCCCTCGGGGAGGTAGGGGCAGTCGTTCACGAAGTCGGGGTCCAGGGGCATCGGGTCAGTCGTCCAGCATCCAACTGGGGAGCAGCGGGGAGGCGAGGCCCGGGGAGAGCACCCAGAGCTGGTGCGCCGCGCGGGTCGCGCCGATGTGCAGGAGGTGCCGCGACTCGTCGTCGACGGGGTACTGCGACCGGGTCACGTCGGCGAGGACCACGTAGTCGAACTCCAGCCCCTTCACCTGCCGGATGTCGGTGACCTCGATGCCGGGGCGGAACGAGAAGTCCTGGTCGGCCACGCGCTTGAGGTGAGGGACCTCGGCCTTCTTGAGGCCCTCGTAGAAGACATCTGCGCGCTCGGGGTCGCGGGTGATCACCGCGACGTTGGCCCGGGGCTCGTCGATCATCAGCGCGCGCAGAGACTCGGCGAGGAAGGCCACCGCCGCGCCCACATCCCCGAAGCCGTGGAACTCCACGGGCGCGCCCTGCCGCGTGGCCAGCGGGGGATCGGGGTCGGCGAGAGGACCCAGCACCGCGCGGGCGAAAGCGAGGACCTCCATCGTGGAGCGGTAGCCAATTTTCAGGGGCTCGACCTCCACGGTGTCGAGGGCGAGGTCCTTGAGCACGCCCTTCCAGTCGCTGAAGCCGTTGTCCATGAGGAGCCGTTGGGCGGTGTCGCCCGCGAGGGTCACGGAGCGCGCCTCGCTGCTCACCCCGAGGAGCACGGCGAGCTCCATCGGCGAGAGGTCCTGCGCCTCGTCGACGAAGGTGTGCTCGTAGCTCATGGGGACCTTCGCCTGCGCGCGCAGCGGGCCGCGCTTGTTCTGGTAGAGGCGCATGAGCAGGGCGTCGTCTTCGAGGTCCAGGGCGTTGGCGATCTCGTCCTCGCGGCGGCCGTCGATGGCGACGAAGCGGCTCTGGTCCACCCCGTCGTCGTACTCGTGGACCTCGTCGTCGTCCTTGCCCCGGCGCGACTCCTTGAGGGTCATCGCGCCCTCGTCGGCCTGGATCACCTCGTTCTCGAACCACTCGTCCCCGAGGCGCTTGCGCTCGTCGCGAGACTCCTTCCCCGCGCGCTTGTCGCCGCGCTTCGCCGCGCGCCGCTCGCTCGCCTCGCTCTCCTCGTCGGCCGCGTCGATGCCCGCGACCACCCAGTTGGTGACCCGCTCGGCGCTCCACTTCGCGGCCTGCTCGAGCTCCGACTCGCGAAAGACCCCGGGCGCGTGCGCCGCGGCCGCGGCCTTGAGCGCGGGCGCGTCGGTGATGATCTCCGCCCAGTCCCACACGATGTCCCGGGCGCGCTTCATCACCCGGTCCACCGCGCGCTGCAGGTCGGCCTGGGCCCGCGCGCCGAGGGTGTTGCCGCTCACGCCGCCCAGCGGGAGCTCGCCCCGGAGCCACTGGTTCAAGCCCACCAGACGTCGCGACAACGCGTTGCCCTGCAGGGAGTTCCACGCGGTCACGACCGCGTCACGGACCCCCGCGCGCTCGGCCGCGGCGGCGATCTCGGCGAGCGTCGCGGCCTCCTCGCGGGCCACGCGCTGGTCGATGAGCCGGAGCATCATCGGGTGCTTCTTCACCCGCGAGACCACCGAGGGGGTGTCTTCGTTGTAGACCTCGGGCGTGCGCGGGAGGTGCCGCTGGCGGGTCTTGGAGATCCACTCGCCGTAGGTGATCACCTGCACGCCCTCGACCCCGAGGCTCGGCAGCACCCGCACGATGTAGCTCGCGAGCGCGCGGTTGAAGACCACCACGAGCATCTTGTCGGGGGTGAACCGCTTGGGGTTGTTGAACGCGAGGTAGGCCATGCGGTGCAGGCCGATGGTGGTCTTGCCCGAGCCCGCGCCGCCCTGGATCACCACCAGCCCCGACGAGGTCTTGGTGATGAGTTCGAACTGCCGCGGGTCGATGAGCGCGGGGATCTCCGGGAGGTGCTTGTCCTCCTTGCTGTCGACGCCGACGCCGAGACGTCCCTTCGAGGCCTTCGCCGCGCGGCGCTCGTCGTCGGTGGGCGGGCGCACGGCGCTGAGCTGCCCCCCGGCGAGCTTGGCGGTGCTCGCGGCCCCGCGCTGCCAGCCCTCGCGGTTGCGGTAGAAGGTCCCCTGCGGGCACACCACGCGCTTGAGCTCCCCGTCGCGGATCACCACCGCGCGGCGCACGGTGACGGTGCCCTCGGTGAGCTTCGAGCCGAACTCCTCCTCGTAGTCGTCGCCCTCCTGGTAGCGGTAGAACACCCGCGACACCGGGGCGTCGCGCCAGTCGACCACCCGCACGCCGTTGTCGGTGTCGACGTACGTGGAATTCCCGATGAGCACGTCGCGCACGCGCCCGCCCTCGGTGAGCTTCATGTGCCCGAAGTAGGGGTTGTTCGGGTCCACCTCTCCGACGGTGACCTCGGCGCGGCGGTTGGCCACCTCGCGCAGGCGCTCCATCTCCGCGAGGAGGGCGGGGACGTCCTCCATGCGGGCCTCGTTCACGGCGTCGCGCAGCTCCAGCAGCTCGGCGTCGTAGTCCTTGCGCACGTGGGTCTTCGTGACGGCCGCGAGGGCCTCACGCACGCGGGTGAGGGTCTTCTCCTCCTCGGTGAGAATCCTACGGGCCTCGGGGTCGTTGCGGATCTCGTCGCTCATGCGCCTCGGTCGGAAAATGGGGGGCGGTGCTATAGCGCGGCGGCGGGCAGACGCAAGGTCCGCCCCCCACGAGCCCCACGAGATCCCACCGAAGGCGCCGCCGACCGCGGGGCTACATCCCCGAGACGATGCGGTACTCCTCGCCGTGGCGCTCGAGCTCCAGGCGATTGTCGGCGACCCGGCGGTACCAGACCTCGTCGTCTTGCCGCACCGAGGCGGTGTTGCGCACGGGGTCGATGGCCAGGCTGCTGCGGTGCTCGGAGTTGGCCAGCATGGCCTCAGGGCGCCGCAGGGTGTAGCTGCTGGAGAAGGTGTAATCCACCAGCAGGCGGTTGGGGTGCTCGGGGTCGACCGTGATGCGCCGGTAGCGCATCTCGTAGCGCACCTCCCGCACGTCATCGACCCAGACGGTCAGCAGGCGCTGCAGGCCGTCGAAGCCGTAGTCGTCCTCGCCCTGGGGGGTGCCGGCGTCTTCGTAGTACTCCGGCGAGGCGAGGGTGAGCAGGGTGCGCGCGTCTTTGGCCTCCACCGCCCGGCGGTAGCGCTCGCAGAAATTCACCACCGAGCGGTTGTCGGCGGTGTCGGCGAGGTCGGTGTTGGGGATGCGCCCCGTGGCGCACGCCGAGACACACAGGGCGAGGAGCGGGGCGTGGAGGCGGAGGTGTGCGGTCATTGCTGGAGCACCGGCGCGACGAACGGCGCGGCGGGGGGCGCATATTCCTCGCCTTCGCGGCGGAACACAACTGCGCGCGCAGCGGAGGCGCGTCGGCAGGGGGTCAACGGCCGCGCGGGAGGCAGTCCGCGGCGGGCGGCTCGACCCGCGCGTAGACCACTGAGACGTTCCGCACCCCCCCGCGCGGGCGGTAGCCGCAGCGCTCCAGCAGCGCGCGAAAGGCCTCGGCTCCCTCGTGCTCGGCCTCGCGGTCGAAGGTCACCACCGCGGGGACCCGGTTCATCACCAGCGCCCGCATCCCCACGCCCGTGACCACCCGCAGGCGCTCGGCCGTGTCGAGGTCCCCGGGCGGCAGCGGGGCCGTGCGCGCGAAGTGGTTCTCCGTGCCACGCAGCAGCCGGTCGGCCACGCCCACGGCGGAGCCCGGCCAGAGCGCCAACACCGGACCGGGGTGGCGGTCGGAGACCCAACGCGTCCACGCCGCGCTCGCGTCGAGCAACCGCGGGCGAAAGTGCGCGAGGCGGAATTCTCCGACCATCCCGAAGGCGCCGTGCACCCACTTCTGTCGAAAGCTCGCCTGCCCCAGCGCGAGGGTGAGCGCTACCAGCGCCGCGGGCAGCGCGTGGCGCCGCGTGAGGTCCCCCCGCGCGTCGGCGAGCGCGCCAAGCCCGATGCCCGCGAGCACCGCCAGCGACGGGATCATCGGCGTGAGGTAGTGCTCGTGCATCGGCGTCGGCACCCTCGCCGCGAGCGCGATGCCCCCCGCGGCCAACAGGGGTGCGGTCACCGCGCGGGAGCGGCCCAGCAGCGCCGCCACGGCCGCGAAGAGCGTGAGCAGCGCGACCTCGACCCCCAGCGCCGACACCTGCTGCACGGGCGCGAGGCCCAGCATCGACGCCGCGCTCACCCCCCGGGCCGTCAGCGCGGCGGCGTCTTCGGGGGGCGCGCCCGGCACGCGGGCGGCGTGGAAGGTGAGATTGCCGAAGAGAAAGCCCTGCGGCGCAAGGCGATAGATCGCATAGGCGGGCAGCGCCGCGGTGACGGCACCGAGGGCCGCGGCCAGTCCCCGCCGCGCGCGCGGCCACCACCCCGGGCCCACGGCGACCACGACGAGGCCCAGCGGGAGCATCCACCGCGCGAGGCGACCCTGCGCGCCGTAGGGCGCCCACAGGAACGCGCGGAGCAGCGCCAGGAGCAGCAGCGCGCGCACCCGCGCGAAGGCCGCGCCGCGGAGCCACGCGCCCGCCACCGAGGCCACCACGAGCGGGAGCAGCAGCAGCCGCATGCCCGCGGCCACGCCGCTGAGGAGGCCTGCGAGGAAGGCCCCGCGGAGCCTCGGAGGAGACGGCGCGGTGAGCAGCCCGAGGCACACCATGGAGAGCAGCGCGGCGGGGGCGTAGGGCCGCACGCTGGGGGTCCACTGCCAGGTGACCTCGTTCATCGCGTAGAGCAGCGCGGCGGCGAGGGCGACGGCGCGGGAGCCCGTGTCGCGGCGCACGAGGGCGGCGACGAGGCCGCCGGTGGCGCCGCCGAGGGCGGCGAAGAGCATGCGCGCGCTGGTGAAGGTCGGTCCCAGGAGCGCGAGGGGCGCGGTGAGGAAGGGGAGGTAGGGGGCCTGGGGGTAGAAGAAGTCCCGGTAGGGGAGGCGCCCGCGGGCCACGAGCTCACCCGCGAGGAGGTAGAAGCCCTCGTCGACGTCGCCCGCGGTGCGGTAGCCCACGGCCATGAGCGCGACGCCCACGGCCGCGCCCACGCCGAGCTCGAAGCGCCACGCGCGCGACCAACGCCGCAGGGAGGCGATCACCCGCGGGACCCCACCACGCGGTCGCGCCCCGCGCGCTTCGCGGCGTAGAGGGCGTCGTCGGCGCGGCGCAGGAGGTCCACGGGCTGCTTGTCGCGCTCGCCGCGGGTGGCCACGCCCACCGAGATGCTGAGCGGGATCGACGCGCCCTCGTACACGATGCGGCGCTCGCGGATGCACGCGCGGAGCTTCTCGGCCACGCGCAGCGCGTCGTTGTGCTCGATCTCGGGGAGCAGCACGGCGAACTCCTCGCCGCCCATGCGCCCCGCGAGGTCGTCGCGGCGGATGCTCCCGCGCAGCGCCGCGCCCACCTGCCGCAGGGCCGCGTCGCCCGCGAGGTGGCCGTGCACGTCGTTGACGCGCTTGAAGTGGTCCACGTCGATCATCAGCACGCTCATGGCGCGGCCGTAGCGGGTGGAGCGGGAGAACTCTCGCCCGAGCGCGTCTTCGAAGGCCCGTCGGTTCGAGAGCCCGGTGAGCCCGTCGGTGGCCACGAGGCGGTAGATCTCCTCATGGTAGGCCGACTCGATGTGCCCGCTCACGAGGAACTTCAAGATCGTGCGCCCCACCTGCACCTGATCGCCGTGGTGCAGCGTCTGCGCGCGCACCGGGACGTCGTTCACCAGGGTGCCGTTGGTGCTCTCGAGGTCCACGAGCTGCCAGGCGTGGGGGCGCGCGTCGGGGTGCTCCATCAACGGCTGCACCTCGCAGTGCCGCCGCGACACCGACTCCTCCTCCAGCAGGAGCTCGTTGTTGGGCGCCCGGCCGATGGTGAGGGTGTTGCGCCCGAGGGGGATGCGCCGCCCGATGCTCTCGCCGTAGAGCACCACCAGGCAAGCCTCCTGCGCGTCGCGCGGCCGCGCGTCGGGGGCGGGGCCCACCACCCGATACGGGCTCGTCTTGCGCTCCTCGACCACCGACACGGCCTCGGCACTCTACGACACAAGCGTCGCCCACGGTCGCGTTCGCCGGAACTTTGACCGACGTCATATCCCTGCGCTACCGACGCCGCGATGATCACGGTTCGACAGGCGTGGCCCCTCGCGCTGGGCATCGCGGCGGTGGCCGCGCCCATCATCACCCGCCGCGGGAGCGCCAACGCGCGCCACACCTCCACCACCACCGCGCCCGCCTCGCCCGCGCGGGTGGGACCGGCGGTGATCCAAGGGGTGGTGGCGGGGCTCGACCCGAGCCGCGCGACGCCTCGCGCCGATGGGCGCTACGTGGTCGATGTCCCTGGGGGGCAGCGCGCGGTGCTCACCCTCGAGCCCGCGTGGCAGCGCGCGACGCAGGCCCTGCTGGCGCGTCACGCGATGCCCGTGGCCAGCGTGGTGGTGCTCGACAGCACCAGCGGGCGGGTGCTGGTGTGGGCCTCGCGGGGAGACGCCCGGGACCTCGCCCGCGCCGCCGACGCGCCCGCGGCCTCGGTGTTCAAGGTGGTCACGGCCACGGCCCTCTACGAGCGCGGCTTCTCCGAGAGCGTGCCGACGTGCTGGTCGGGGGGCTTTCACGCCCTGCGCGCGCGGGACCTGGTGTCAGACCCGCGCCACGACCGCGAGTGCTCCACCCTGCCCGAGGCCTTCGGGCGGAGCATCAACACGGTCTTCGCCCGGCGTGCGCTGGAGCTCCTCACCCCCGCGCAGGAGCTCGACGTCGCGCGGCGCTGGGGCTTCACGCAAGAGGTCCCCTTCGACGCGCCGGTCGGGCGCAGCGACGTGACCATCCCCGACGACACCCTGGGCTTCGCGCGCACCGCCGCGGGCTTCTGGAACTCCCACCTCTCGCCGCTGCACGGCGCGCTGCTCGCGCAGGGCATCGCCGCGGGCGGCGTCATGGCCCGTCCCTGGATCGTCGAGACCCTCCACGACCCCCACGGCGGGGTGGTCGCGCGGGGCGAGGCGCGGGCGTGGCGACGGGCCACCGAGGCGCCCATCGCGACGCTGCTCCAGCACGCGATGCTGCGCTCGGTGAGCGAGGGCACGGCGTTCACGGCCTTTCACGACCTCGCGCGGCGCCCCTTCCTCGACGGCGTGACCGTGGGCGGCAAGACCGGCACGCTCACCGCCGCGCAGCCCTTTCGCGCGTGGACGTGGTTCGTGGGCAACGCCGAGGGCCGCGGCCGTCACCTCTCCTTCGCCGTGCTCGTGGGCAACGACCCGCTGTGGCGCGTGAAGGCCCCCACGGTCGCGCGGCAGGTGCTGCAGATCGCCTTGCGGGGCCGCGCCACGGACTGACGCGCAACGCGCTTTACACGCCGCGCGTGCGCGCCCGACAATGCGCGCGGTGATCCCTCCTCGCGCTGCCGTTATGTTCGCCGCCGTGCTCTTCGCCGCCCGCGCGCAGGCGCAGGCCGACGACACGGAGGTCCCCGGAGGCCCCGGGGTCTCGCCCACGCCCCTCGTACCGTCGCCGCCGCCCTTGAGGCTGTGGGGTCCGCCGACGTCGCCCTTCGGCGAGTCCCCCCCGCCGCGGCTGTACGCGCCCGAGGTGATCCCGACCCCGCGGCCCGTGTACACCCAGGGCATGAGCGGGGTGGAGACCGTGGCGCTCTACACCACCGCGACCCTCTGGGGCGGCGGGCTCGGGCTCTGGATCGCGGGCGCGGCGGTGCGCGACAACGACGGCGCGCACACGGTGATCCTCCCGCTGCTCGGCATCGGCGCGGGCGTCACGGCGGCGGTGATGATCGACCGCTACGCCGGCGTGCGCCGCGGCCGCGCGCTGGCGGTGCACGCGGGCATGTGGCTCGGGCTCACCGCGGGCATCGGGCTCGTGGGCGCGGGGAACATGTCCTTCGACCGCGACGTGGTGAACGCCGCGCCGCACACGCTGTTCTTGAGCACCACCGCGGGCATGGCCATCGGCGCGGGCCTCGCCGCGGCCACCGACGCGCGGCCGGGCTCCATCAGCTTCACGTTCAGCGCGGGCTTCTGGGGCGCCTACGCGGGCGCGATGATCGAGTCGTGGGCGCGCGCCGAGGGGCGCTCGCGCTTCCCCGCCGCGGGAATTCTCGTGGGCGAGGGCATCGGCGTGGCGACGGGCATCCTGCTCTCGAAGCTCATCGAGCCCACCGCCGCGCAGGCCCGCTGGATGGACCTCGGCGCCGTCAGCGGCGTGAGCCTCGGCGTGCTCCTCGGCGGCCTCGCGGCGCGAGACAGCGAGGCCGCGCCCTTCATCGGCTCGCTCGTGGGCCTCGCGGGGGGCATGGCGCTGGGCTACGTGCTCGGCCGCCCCACCGAAGAGGAGCGGCGCATGAACCGCGAGCGCGACGGGGTCGAGGGGCCGCGCATCAGCGCGTTCGTGATGCCCGTGGAGGGCGGCGCGGTGGCGGGTCTCTCACTCTGACGGCGCGCTCGTCACCCGCCGCGCGTCGACCGCAGTCCACACCTGGGGTCCGGCCGCGACAGCGGACCGACCGATCGGCCGAGGACCGGCCCGGATGGCGCCGCGGCATGGTTGGTGCTGCATTGACCCGCGTGCGTCGTCACATCCCGCTGCTGCTCCTGTCGTCGTGCGCCTCCCGCGTGACGCCGCTCGACGCAGGCGCGGGCGAGGATCGTTCGCCCTCCTACGACATCGGCGTCGCGGACGTCGCGTCGGACCGCGGCGCGGCGCGACCCGACAGCGGCGTCTCCCCCACGGACTGTCGGCGCGACGGGACGTGCGCAGAGGTCGTGGTCGCGGGCGACCCGCTGCGGACGGACGACGCCGGCGCGCCGCTTCCCGCACGAGGCTACGCCGACCCCTCCCTGCGGCAGGATCCTGCGACCGGGCGGCTCTGGCTCGCGTACAGCCACGTGCACTGGGGGGACGCGGTGGTGCACGTCGACAGCCACCTCGCGCACAGCGACGACGAAGGCCAGCGCTGGACCTTCGACGGCCCGCTCTGGACCCACGCCCCCGCGCGCAACCCGCGCACCGGGGTGATGGGGTTCACCAACCACGAGACGGTCTCGCTCGCGCCGCGGGTGACGCCGTCGGGCAAGCGCTGGGTGTCGGCGCGGATGTGGCACATCATCACCCCCGGCCCCGGCGGACTCGACGCGCGCACCTTCGCGATCCGCGTCGCGGAGGCCGAGACCCCCGTGGCCCTCGCCCGCGCCGAGGAGGCGGTGCTGACCGGAACCTACTTCGACCGTCGGCTGGGGAGCGCCGTGGACCTCACGCGCGACGTCGCCACGGCGAACGGACGCTCGCTGGATGAGGTCCAGGGATGCACGTTCTTCGACGCGGGGATCATCGTCGAGGGGGCGAGGGTCTTCATGGTCGTGCAGTGCGCGCGGTTCACCGCGACAGGCGCGGACACCGCGAGGGAGTTCCTCGCGGTGTTCGCCACGACCCCCGAGGGCCCCGTCACGGGCTGGCGCTGGACCTACCTCGGCCCGCTGACCACCCACGCTGACGCGCTCGCCCTGGGCGGCGAAAACCTGCTGCAGTCGGACCTCTCCCGCACGCGGGATGGGTCGCTGATGATCCTGTTGACGCCGAGCCGACCCGCGCGGCCCCTCGCGCTGCACGACGGCTGCCGCGGGCTCGCGGTGGCCTCGCTGGACCCGCCGCGGCTCGCGCGGGACGAGCGCGGCGCGCCGCGGGTGATCGCCGACGTGCGCGCCACCGACACCGGGACCGGCTCCTGCGGTCACGACCCCGCGTCGCGCACGGGGATCCTCGTCGCGCGACGGCAGGACGGCCCCGGTATGCTGGTCACCGACATCGCCGCGAGCGGCGTGCGCCCGTGATGGTCCGCCACCGTCGCGCGCGCCGCGCCCAACGTTTTTGGGAGGGACTGTCATGAAGTTCACAACGCTCACACTCTCCGCGCTGTTGCTGGTCGCGTGCAGCGACACCGTCGCGCCCCCCGCGGGCCCCACCGCGACGCAGGCGTGCGAGGCCTACGCCCGCGCGAACTGCGCGCGACAGCAGTCGTGCTCGAACGGCTTCCTCATCACCCGGGTCTACGCCGACCTCGCGACGTGTGAGCAGCGCACCCGCGACGGCTGCGTGGCCTCGCTCGCGGCCAATGGGACGGGGCAGACGCCCGCGAACGTCCAGGCGTGCGCGGCGGCGTTCCCCACCGTTGCGTGCGCGGACCTGTTGAACGGCGACAACCTCCCCGCCGCGTGTGCGACGCCGGTCGGGCGGCTCGCCATGGGCGCGGCGTGTCGCTACGCGGCGCAGTGCCAGTCCTCGTTCTGCGCGGTGGCCACCGGGAGCAGCTGCGGGACCTGCGGGCCGCGACCCTCCGCGGGGACGCCCTGCAACGGCCCCGGCGTGGCCGTGGGCTGCGGCGGCGGGGGGCTCTCGTGTGTGGGCGAGACCGCCACGGCCCCTGGCACCTGCCTGGCGCTCGGCGCCCGTGGGTCGCTCTGCGACGCCACTCGCCCATGCGGCGCGGGGCTCTCCTGCACGCCGGTGTCGTTGATGGCGCCGCGCCGGACCTGCGAGCCCGCCGGGGCCACCGTCGGCGCCGCGTGCGGCGGTGCGAGCGCCGCAGGGTGCGACGGCGCCCTCGGTCTGGCCTGCAACCCGATGACCCGCACCTGCGCGAGCATCTCCGTCGTCGCCGCGGGCGCCGCCTGCGGGCTGCTGGACGATGGGACCTTCGCGGTCTGTGCGAACAGCGGCGACTGTCAGGGGTACACCCTCATGAACCCTCGAGGGACGTGCCGCGGGTCGGCGGCCGACGGCGCGGCGTGCGATCGCGCGCAGGGGCCGTTCTGTCGAACTCCTGCGACGTGCGTGACGGCGGGCGGCGGCACCGCGGGGACCTGCGCGCTCCCGGTCACCTGCGGCTGACCCGCGGAGGGATCACTCGGACGGCGCGCTCGTCACCCGCCAGAGGAACGCGGGGTTCCACGACTGCAGCGCGTACTCCGCGCGGGCCGTGAGGTAGGCGTGCAGGGCCTCACCCGCTGCGGGCGCATCGAAGGCCCCGGCGTCGATGGCGTCGCAGAGCGCGTCGTCGGTGGCGAACGCCCCGAGCGCGTCGCGCATCGCGGTGACCGCGTCGCCCATCGCGGGGCTGAGCGCACCCTCGCGCACGGCCACGCCGAGCACGTGCGCGGCCACGAGGGTCTGAAAGCGCAGCCGGGGATCGGTGATCGCGGGGATCACCCGCGACACGAGGTGGTCGCGCACGGCGTCGAGGAGCTCCTGCGCGGTCGGGTGGGCGAGGGAGGGGTCGGTGGGGATCATCGCCGTGCCTTCATCAAGTTCAGCATTTCCCAGGTGATCTCCGCGCTCTTTCGCCCGAGGCTGGCGAGCTCCACGCTGGGGTCCGTGCCCGACAGGTGCCGCGCGGCCTGCGTGTGGCAGATCACCGACCAGCGGAGGTTGCCGCAGACCTCCCACCACGCGACGGCGGAAGGGTCCACCGCCCCGCCGCCCGCGTCGCGGTAGCCCG
Organism: Polyangiales bacterium; assembly: GCA_044376155.1. GTDB lineage: Bacteria > Myxococcota_A > Polyangia > Polyangiales > JAWKRB01. The sequence continues at coordinate 7,970 of JBILLI010000054.1, read as the reverse complement.
CGGAGAGGTCCTCGGGGTGACCCACCCCGCCCACGCGCAGCGCGTCCTGCTCGAAGCGCCAGTCACGGACCATGGTCCACCCGAGGTCCTCGTGGGGGTCGCCGAGGTGGGCGAACTCCCAGTCGAGCACCGCGCGCAGGCCGTCGGGCGCGACGAGGAGGTTGCCCACGCGAAAGTCTCCGTGCACCACCGTGAGCGAGGTCGGGGGCGCGGGCTCTCGCGCCGCGAGCCAGCGGAGCGCGTAGGTCCACACGGGGTCACGCACGGGCAGCGTCGCGATGGCGTCGCGGGTCTGGGCCAGCGCGTGCGCCGCGGGGGTGCGGGCGCCCGGGCCCGGGAGCACCGCGGTGAGGTCCGCGGTCGGGATGCGGTGGATGCGCGCGAGCTGCTCGCCCATTTCCGCCGCGAGGCCCGCGCGCGCGGTCGCGAGGGCCGGGAGCTTCACCACCCGTCGGCCCACGCCCTCACCCTCGTGGCGGTCCATGAGGAACCAGTGACGACCGCCCGCGGGGGCGTGCAGCCAGCGGGGCCGGGGCGCGCGAACCCCTTGCGCTGCAGCGGCCTGGAGCACCGAGAACTCCTGCGCGCGCGAGAGCGCCTCAAGGTACATGTTGGCGCCCATGTCGCGCCGGAGCACCAGGGCCTCGTCGTCGTCGCCCACCTGAAGGTCCAGGGACCACGTCTCCATCGACGCGCCTCCGGCGAGGGGCGACGCGCGCAGGAGGCTGACGGGGAGGCCCGTGGCGTCGCGCACGACGGCGGTGATCTCATCGGCGAGCGCACCAGGGAGCTGCGGGGCGGAGGTGTCGGGCATCGCACCACGGGCGTACCACGGACGCGCGGGCGGCGAGAAATCCGCGCGCCAGGGTGCTACCACTGCGCCATGTCGGATGTGATCGACGCGCCGCTGCGCCTCGCGATGGAGGAGCAGCTGCGCCTGGCGCGAGGGTCCCTGGCGCTGCGCCCCCTCACGGCGGTGTGCACCGCGGCGCTGGTGGTGCTGCACGCGCCGATGAACCCGTCGCGGTACATGTTCCTCGCGGCGCTGCTGCCGCTGGTGGGGTGGGTCACCGACGCGGCCGTGGCCCGTCGGGCAGAGGCCCTCGCGCAGCTCGCCGAAACCCTGCGGCTCGGAGGCGTTCGTCGCGCCGAGGCCGTGCGGCTGAACGTCGGGGCCTTCGCGTCGGCCCTGGGGTGGCGCCGCGCGCTCTTCGCCGGAGCGCGGGTGCGGTGGTTCCTGCCGATGTTCCTCGCGGGCGCGGCGGTGGCGGTGGACGCGCAGCGCTTCGGCGCCGACGACACGCCCGGCGAGCTGGTGTGGTATCTCGCGCTGCTCTTCGTCGCGCTGTGCGTGACCGCGGCCGCGGCGTGGTCGTGGTGGCTCGACCGCTTCGGCGAGGTCGCGCCCACGGTGCGCGTGCTCGAGGTCCCCGCGAAGGTGGTCCCGTTGGCGGCGCCGCCGCCGGTGCTGGTGCCCACGCCCCACCCCGAGGAGCCCGCGATCGCGCGATGGATCCCGAAGCACGACCCCAACGAACGACCCTTCCCCGATGCGCCCCGCGCCTCGGCGCCGCCGCCTCCGCCTCGCTCGGGTACGACGCAGACCTTCGCGACGGTGGAGTCTCCTGAGGTGTCCCCCGACACCCCCGATGCGCCATGACGAGACGCCCCGGCGTCGGGCGCAATCCGCCTCCGACGCGGCGGGAGGGTGCCACGGAGGAGCGGACGCGCGTTCGACGCCGGGGCGATGCCCGGCACCGCGAGCGAACCCGAAGGGATGAGGCCTCGTGTGCGGTGTGATGAAGACCACGCGCGAACCCCTCGAACCCCGACGGGCGGCCTGACAGCGTCTCCCGGTGTGGCAGCGACCGCGATGTCTCCATCGTGGTCGTCGCGCGTGGCGCCGTGGCAACACCCGACGCGCGCTCGCGGCAGCGCGTGGGGTCACGAAACGACGCCGCACGGGGGTGGGCGCAGGACCTGACCGACGCACCCCCCGACCGCGTGGGTCGTGAGGGCGTCGACAAGACGAACCCTACGCCGGGGTGCATCGCGGGGACAAAAATCCGGTGCGTTCTGGGGGCACTCCCGCGGAGCTCCAGGGAGCGCGCCGCGGGTCGAGGGGAGCGCGGGCGTTGTGATAGGGTCCGCGGGACATGGTGTCGGTGCTCCGGCTCAAGACCGGGACGGTGATCGGGAACGACTTCAAGGTGCTCCGCCTTCTCGCGAAGGGGGGCATGGGCGCGGTCTACATCGCCGAGCAGCTGTCGACCGGGAGCGAGCGGGCGTTGAAGCTCATGCACCCGCACCTCCTCGACGACCAGAAGAGCCGCGACCGCTTCACGCAAGAGGCCCGGTTCTGCGCGCGCATCGAGAGCGAGCACGTGGTGAAGGTCATCGGCGCCGGCATCGACGCCGCGGACCAGATCCCCTGGATCGCCATGGAGCTCATCAAGGGCGAGGACCTCGACCGCTTCGCCAGCGCCCGCGGCGCGCTGCCCGTCTCTGAAGTGCTCGAAGTCTTGCGCCAGCTCTGCCACGGCCTCGGCGGCGCGCACGCGCTGGGCATCGTGCACCGCGACCTCAAGCCCCAGAACGTCTACATCGCGCCGTCGCAGCGGGCCGACACCCCCTTCACGGTGAAGGTGCTCGACTTCGGGATCTCCAAGGTGGCCCTCGAAGACGGCGAGAGCGACACCACCGCCGCCGTGGGCTCGCCCCTGTGGATGGCCCCCGAGCAGGCCCGCAAGGGACGTCTCTCGGCCGCGACGGACGTGTGGCCCCTGGGCCTGCTGGCGTTTCGTCTCCTCACAGGGAAGCACTACTGGCGCGCGGCCAATGGCGTCGCGGTGATCCCCGTGAAGGAGGTGCTCATCGAGCTGCTCACGAAGCCCCTCGACCCCGCGAGCACCCGCGCCGCCGCGCTCGGCGGGACGGCACCGCCGCCGGGCTTCGACGCCTGGTTCGCCCGCGCGCTGGAGCGCGACCCGGGCTCGCGCTTCGCCAACGCCACCGAGGCCTTCGACGCCCTGCTCCCGGTGCTCACGGGGAAGGTGCCCGCGGTCGAAGACTCCCTCGACCTCTCGAAGTACCCCTCCCTCGCGGAGCCCGAAGAGACCCGCGTGGCCGTGCGCGCGCCCTCGGGGAGCGGCGCGTCGGTGCGTCCGCGGGTGAAGACCCCGGCCCCGGCGGAGCCCCCGCCTGAACCCGCACCGCCCGCGGTGACCGCGGCCCCCGCGCGACCGAGAGAGCTCTACGTCGCCGTCGCGGGGGTGGTGGTCCTCGCGGGGGTGGTGGTGGCGCTGCTGTTGACGCGCTGAGGGAGGCGCGCCGCGCGGAGGGAGGATCCCCGGCGCGGCGGCGGGATCACTGCTCGGCGCGCACGCCGCCGAACATCGCCGGATCGGTCACGAAGATCTCCACGCGGCGGTTGCGCAGGCGGGCCTCGTCGGTGGCGGCGTTGTCCACCGGGCGGGTCTCGCCGAAGTGCGCGAAGGTGATGCGGTCGGCGGGGATGCCGCGGGAGACCAGCATCGCGCCCACGCGCCGCACGCGGCGGCTGGAGAGCTCCAGGTTGGTGTTGTCGTCGCCCACGTCGTCGGTGTGACCCTCGAGGCGAATGCGACGGATCCACGCGTACTGGTTGCTCTGAAGGAGGGTGGCGAGCTGATCGATGACCGGCCGCGACGTGTCGAGCACGGCGTCGTCACCCGGCCCGAACACGATGCCGAAGCCCGCGCGGATGCGGATCTGATTGCCCTCCAGGGCGATCGCCGCGGTCTCCTCGGGGCAGCCGTCGTCGTCGGCGGTGCCGTTGCGGGTCTCGGCCTCGTTGGGGCAGCGGTCGCGCTGGTCGGGCACGCCGTCGCCGTCGGCGTCGCGGTTGGCCGCGAGCCAGGCGTCGCGCTCGCCCGCGGTGGCGTTGCGGGTCTGGAGCAGGCGTTGAACCTGCGGCGCGCAGGCCCCGGGGTTCTGCTGCAGGAGCTGCAGGGCCTGGTCGGCGCGCTGGTCCTGCTGGGCGGCGGCGGCGCTCTGGGTCATGCGCCCGAGGCGGGCCATGGTGTCGAAGCTGAAGAACGCCCGCATGAGGTGCGTGCGGCGCTGGAGCCAGTTCTGCGCGCGCGTGTCGAGCTGCGAGAGGTAGTTCGGCGACGACTGGTTCAGGGCGCCCAGCGCGCGCTGCGCGGGGCCGGCGCGGCGGCCCCACATCGCGAGCTGCGCGAGGTAGAAGCGCGCGTTGGGCGACTGCTCGGACGAGGCGTGGGAGCTCACCACCTGCGTGAGCTCGCGCTCGGCGTTGGCGTCGGCGCCGGTCCACGCGTTGGCCACGCCGATCCAGACGCGGCCCCGGGCGTCGTCGACCTGCGCGAGCTGGTAGAAGGTCGCCGTGGCGTTGTCGAAGTCGCACGAGAAGAGCTGCGCGAGGCCGCGGCTCTCGAGGGCGTCGGCCGTGTGGGGCGTGCCCGCGGGGACCTCGCCGGCCACCTGCGCGGCGCGGGCGTAGTCCCCGAGCTCGAAGGCGATGCGGGCGAGGCCGGCGCGGGCCTCGGCGCCGAGGGGGTCGGAAGGGGGGAGGGCCTCGACGATGCCGTCGAGGTTCTGCCGCGCCGCGTTCCACTCCTGGCGCTCGAGGGCCTGCCGGGCGAGCACCATCTGCTCTTGAAAGAACGAGTTGTTCGCCGACGAGATCTGGGCCTGCGTCACCGCCGGGCTCTGCCGCTGCACGCAGGACGAAACGCCCGCGGCGCCGAGGGCGATGACCGCCGCGCGGGCGGCGAACGCAGCGATGACGCGGCGACTCACGGCGTGCCCGCCTGCTGCACGTTCTGGGTCTCGTTGCTCGTCGCGCCCTGCTGCCGCAGCGCCTCCTGGTCGCGGCTCATGCGCTGGGCTTCCTGGAGGTTCTGCTGCCAGTCCTCCTCGTCGGGGCGCAGGGCGATGGCGCGGGTGAGGTCGGCCACGGCGGTGGCGTAGCGCCCGAGGTACATGCGCACCAGGCCGCGGTTGTAGAGCGCCTCGCCGACCTTCTCCGCGAGGTTGCCGGGGATCTGCGTGGCGGGGTTCGCGTAGGGGGTCAGGAGCTGGGTGTAGAGCGCCTCGGCGCCCGGGAGGTTGCCGCCCTGCACCTGCTGGTAGGCCTGCGAGCAGACGTTGTCGCCGTCGCAGTCCTCGAAGGTGACGGTGACGTTCTCGTTCCACGGGAGGATGACGTGGGCGAAGTGCTCCACGAGCACCACGCGGACGTTGTGCAGCAGGCCCATGCCGTCGATGGCGTCGGGGAAGCGGTTCTCGTAGGCGCTCCGGATGCCCGTGGTCACCACGTTGCGGGTGTCTTCGTAAGTCTGGTCGAAGATCACCGCGTTGTCAGCCCCGCGGGTGATGGTGAACTGCAGGCGCACGACGGCCTGGCCCACGCGCCGGAGGTCGGTGCAGGGGTAGCTCTCGGTGCGGTACTGCGTGCGGCCCTGGGACTGGTACGACACCGAGCGGGTGCAGGTGCGGTTGTTGACCTCCATGTGCTCGGCGTACTGGTTCGCGACGACCATGCCGCCGATGGTGATGCCGCCGCCCTGCGCCACGAGACGGATGGAGCGGTTGAGGGAGTTCGTGATGCGCTGCGAGAGGTCGGCGACGATCTCGGCGGCGGCCTGCACGTCCTGCGGGAGCCCGGTGGGGGCGGCGACGCCCGCGACCTGCATGGTGTTGCCCACCGCGGCCGCGTTCATCATCGCGGGGCGGGTCACGGTGAACGTCGCGGTGCGCCGCGCGCAGCCCGCGCTGGTCAGCGCGCCCATCGCCATCGCGCCGAGCAGCGCGTACCTCGAGAGACTGGTCCTCTTCATGAAAGCTCCTCCAAAGAACGGGTTACACGGCTGCCCAGCCATCGCCACACCGCGCGGCGCGCGGTGGTGCATATACGTCCCCGGGACAGGCGAGTGTTCATCGTCGAAAGCGCGCCCCGCGTCCACACCCCGGGCGCGAGAAAATCACGCGGAGCCGTCGCCCTCCTCGGGCTCTTCGGGCAGCGGCGCAACGTCCCGCGCGCGCTGCAACATCGTGCGAAAGGCGCGGCGCAGGTCGCTACGTATGCTCTCGGTTTCACCGTTCGCCACGAGGGCCTCGGCGACCGACTCCAGGGTCGAGAGTGCCTCCTTGCGCGGGGCCTTACGCGCGCGGCCGTAGATCGACGGCTCCTTCGGGTGCAGCACCACGCGACCGAGCTTGAGCAGCCACGCGTTGCGCCACCACAGGGCCTTCGCCTGCGACCAGCTCCCGTCGAGCGCCACGATGCCCTCGAAGGGCGCGCCGGTGTGGCGGGCGCCGTCGCGGTCGAGCAGCACCCGCTCTGACGCGAGCTCCGCGGGGGTGAGCGCGCGGCGCAGCGAGGAGGGGTAGAGCACCGCCCAGCGCTTGGGGTCGACGGTCTCTTCGTCGAGGGCCTGGGCGAGGGAGGCCCACGAGAGCCCCACGCGCTTCGTCGCCGTGGGCAGCGCCGCGAGGAGCAGCGAGGCGGTGCCGAGGTCCCGGTCCTGCTCCTGCGGGTGTTGAAGGATGAGCACGCGGGTGCGGGCGCGCTGCTCGGGCAGGCGGTCGCACACACACCACGTGGAGGGCTTGTCACAACGGGCGCAGCGGGGGAGTTCCTGCATCGGGGCGGCGCACGCTAGCACGGTCCCCGGGCGCCGAAGGGCAACATCGCCCGCGCGCGCCTTGACACACCGGGTGCTCCTCCCTAGTCTCGCGCGCCCTTCGCCCCGGAGCGCCCTGTCGGCCCTCCGCACGAAGCCTACGAACGACCGTCATGAGCGCGCCGCCGGTGATCAACGTCGACCAGATCCCGCCGGGTGAGGGACTCCCCCTCGACCTGACGCTGGACCGCGTGTGGCTCGCGGGCGTGCTCGAGGGCACCGAGGTCACCCTCGCCCCCACGGGCAAGGCCCGCGCGCGGGTGCGGCTCGACCTCGACGGCCGCGACGTGATCGTGTCGGGCGACCTCGCCCTGCGCGTTGCCGCGGAGTGCGTCGCGTGCCTGAGCCCCGTGGAGCTCGACCTCGCGGCGGAGTTTCAGCTTCTGCTGGAGCCCGCGGGCAAGCGGGCGAAGGGCAACGCCCCCGATGAGGTCGAACTCTCCACGGGCGAACTCGACGTGGACGAGTACCAGGACGGCAAGATCGACCTCGCGCACTGGCTCCGAGAGCAGGTGCTGCTGGAGGTCCCGGCGCACCCGCGTCACCCTGAAGATTGTCCGGAGCCGCTGCGCGTGATCGCCCCGGCCCCCGCGGAGCCGACGGTCGACCGACGGCTCATGCCCTTGTTGAAGCTCGCAGAGAAGAAGGAGTAATTGCCGTGGCTGTACCGAAGAGGCGCACCTCTCGTTCCAAGCGTAACCAGCGCCGTGCCAACCATGACCGCGTCGCCGCCCCCGCGATCAACCGCTGCCCGAACTGCGGCGAGGTCAAGGTCCCGCACCGGGTGTGCGCGGCCTGCGGCTTCTACGACGGCAAGCCGGTGATCGAGAAGGCCGCCGCGGCCGAGCCCACGAACTGACCTTCCCGCTCGCCAACCCGATGGGTGCGTCGATGAGCATCGCGCTGGTGTTCCCCGGACAGGGGGTCCAGGAGGTGGGCATGGGTCGCGCCCTCGCGGCGCGTTACCCCGAGGCGAGGGCGGTCTTCGAGGCCGCCGACGCCGTCTTCCCCGACGATCCCGTCCCCCTCTCGACGCTCTGCTTCGAGGGGCCCGAAGAGTCTCTCACCCTCACGGCCAACACCCAGCCCGCGGTACTCACCACGAGCCTCGCGTGCCTCGCCGCGCTGCGCGCGCGGGTGCCCTCGCTGACGCCCGCGTTCGTTGCGGGGCACAGCCTCGGGGAGTACACCGCCCTGGTCGCCGCGGGCGCGCTCGACCTCCCCACGGCCTTGCGCCTGCTGCGGCTGCGTGGGCAGGCGATGCAAGACGCCGTCGCCCCG
>JBILLI010000489.1:0-5920 GCA_044376155.1 Polyangiales bacterium | reverse complement strand
GGGCGGGTCGGTGTGACGCGGAGACCTCGCGGGTGGAGGCGAGGTGCTACAGTCCTGCGCGATGACGCGCTCGCAAGCACCGACCGGGTCGGTCCGGGTGTGGGACGACCCGCGGATTCGTCTGCCCGACGCGGAGACCTGGACCGCCCTGAGCGAGTCGGCGCAGGACACACTCATGGACGACATCGTCTGCGTGCTCGACGAGTACCGCGAGGCGATGTCGGAGGGGACGCGGCACGTGCGGCGCAAGGTGGGCGCCGCGGCGGACCTCGACGCGCACTTTCGCCGCGCAGGCCGCGGGGTCTACATCGGGATGGAGCTCGCGGTGTTCTACCCCGGCGAGGCCGTGATCGTGCCTGACATCCTTGCGGTCATGGACTGTGATCCCGACTACGAGCCCGAGCGCTGGGTGGTGTCCCGCGAGGGTCGCGGGGTGGACCTGGTGATCGAGGTGCGCAACCTCGGTCGCAAGCACAAGGACCTCGTCGAGAACGTCGAGGACTACGCCCGCGTTCGCATCCCCGAGTACTTCAGCTTCGACTGTCGCAGCGGCCAGCTCCGCGGGTGGCGGTTGCCCGACGCGAACGCGCGGACGTACATCCCGGTGATCCCGCAGGGGGGATCGCTGCGCTCCGGCGTGCTCGGGCTCGACCTCGCGGTGGTGCGCAACCGCCTGCGCTTCTTCGCGAGCGGCGCGCTGGTGCCGTCGGAGTCCGAGCTTGTGACCCGGCTTCAGGCGCTCGTCGATGAGCGACAGGTCGAGCGCGACGGGATCGCGCGGGAGCGTGACGAGGCCGCGCGGGAGCGTGACGAGGCGCAGGCACGCTCGGCGAGGCTCCAGGCCATGCTCGTACAGACGATCCTGCAGGTGCTCGCGGGGCGTGGCGTGGCGCTCGATGCCCGGCAGACGGCGCGGGTGCTCGCCGAGGCCGACCCCGAGACGCTCGGCGCCTGGTCCCAGCGGGCCTTCTCGGTCGATCGGGTCGAGGCGCTCTTCGCGGGAGATTGAGCGCGTCGCCCGTGACACCGGCGCGGGAATGCCGCGCGGCGCTGCTACCATTCTCGCGTCGTGCGCTGGCGCTCATCGATCCTGCTCGGCCCCGCGTGCCTCGCGCTGCTCGCGGCGTTGCCCGAGCGGGTGCGCGTGCGGGCCGCCGCTGGCACACCCGCCGCGGTCACGAGCGCCACACGCTGCGCGGGCACCCTCGTGGACGGGTGGTGCCTGCCCGCGGCCCGCTGTCCCGTCGACGCGCTGGACCTCGACGGCGTGTGCCTGCGCCGGGCCTCGGGCAGCGGCGGCGCGAGCGCGCGGTTGGAAGAGAACCTCCACACCGACCGCAGCGGTCGGCGCGTGCGTTACGAGCACCTCCCGAAGCGCCCGGAACTCCCCGCGGAGTATGGGCGCTACCTCTACCCGGTGGATCCGCCCGAGAGCGGCCCCGTGGTGGCCAGCGGGTACGACCTGCACCGCCCCGACGCGCAGCAGCGCCGCGGGGCCACGCTCAGCGCCGTGGGGCACGGAGGGGTGGACATTCTGCGCGAGCGCGGCGCCCCCGTGCGGGTGCAGCCCCTGCGCGGCGAGGTGGGCGACGCCGAGGTGATCTACGTGGGCGCCCTCTTCGGCAACACCGTGGCGCTGCGCCATGTGGTGCGCGACGGGGCCGTGACCCGCACGTACCTCGCGCTGCACGGGCACCTCGATCACGCCGCGCCCGGGGTCGCCCGCGGGGTCATCGCCGCGCCCGGGACCGTGCTGGGCTTCGTGGGCGACAGCGGCGCCGAGGGGGTGGTGCACCTGCACTACGAGGTTCGCCTCGTGCGCGACGGGGTGGACCCCGCCCGCGTAGACCCCGCGGCCCTCACCGATCAGTCCGTGAGCGTGCCGTGCGACCCTCGCAATGTGTTGCCGTTTCGATGATCGCGCACATGTGACCACATTGCGGTGGTGCCCGTGACGACGGTAGGTTTCGCGTCGAGGTGTGTAGCGCGCGGGTGACGCGGCGCCGCCCACAAAGGACCGGACCCGTACCGATGCGCCGTACACCTCGCCGTGTGGCTTGTGAGGGATCCATCGCGGCTCACGCTGAAGGAGCGGTGATGTGCCGAGGTCTCCGGGCATGACCGCCGCGTCGGAGTCGCGGCGCCTCACGGGCCGTCGCGTGGTGGTGGCGCTGCGCCCGTCGGACGAGTCCATCGTCGAGGCGTTGCGCGCCGCGGGCGCCACGGTGATCCGCAGCGCGCCCGAGGACTTCGACGACACCGTGCTGCACGACCGCGCCGCCGCGGCGGTGGCTGACATCGACCTCCCGGGCACCCTCGCGACGCTCCACCGACTTCGCCGCGGGTCCACGCCCTCGGCGCAGGTGCCCGTGGTGGTCCTCGGGGCGACGCAGGAGACCTACGCGCCGGGGTCGTCGATTCACCCCGCGATGCAGGCCGGCGCCGACGCCTTCCTCGCGCGCCCGGTGGCGCCCGCGGAGCTCACCGAACAGCTCGACGCCCTGCTCGACAGCGCCGCGAGCTCGGCCCGCCCGCTGCGCATCACGGGTCGCTTCTCGTCGCCGCCGAAGGTCGTGTCGACGACCGGGCGCATCACCGGGGCGCTGCCGCCGGTGCAGCCGCCCGCGTCGCCCTCCATCGCGCGGCTCACGCCCCCAGGGCTCGACCGCGCGGCGCTGTCGGACGATCCCCCGATGCCGCCGCAGCCCACGCTGCCCGCGCAGGCGAGGCTCTCCTCACCCGCGGAGGCCTACGCGGTGAGGATCCCGTCCGAGGTCGCCGAGGTCGGCGAGGAGGTGCGGCGCAGCATCGAGGGCGCACTGCTCTCCGAGGGCGTGGAGCCCGCGGAATTCGAGCTCCCGCCGATCACGGACGACGCCCTCGACGACCTCGTGCCGCCGGAGCTGTTGGAGCCCCTCGACGGCCCCATGGACTCCATGGACCACGACCTGCCCTACGGCATGGCCCAGGGCGCGTCGGCGAACCCCACCCAGACCGGCCTCCCCGGGGCCGCGCGGCGCAGCGTGGGCGGGCGCGCGGTCACGGGCAACAACGTGATGCCCCTGACCCTCGACGGCGACCTGCGGCTCGCGGGGAGCCTCGGGCGCTACGGCGTGGCGACGCTGCTCTCGGCGGCGTGGCGCGGGCGCTCCACCGGGGTCATCGCCCTGCACAGCCACGACACCGAGTGGACCCTCACGCTCAACGCCGGGCACCTGCTCGCGGTGCGGGGCTCGCGCCCCGAGCACCTCATCGGCCCGATCCTCGCGCGGCTGGGGTACATCCCGCGCGAGGCCGCGCGCTTCGCCCACGTGCCCCTCGACACGGGACTGCGCGGCGCCGCGCTGCTCGCCGCCCAGGGGTACATCGCGCCCGACGGCATCGCGCCGATCCTCGCGCGCGCGGCGCAGGAGATGATCTTCGACCTGCTCTGCCTCGAGACGGTGGAGTGGGAGCTGCGCGCGGTGGAGCACTCCGTGGGCGTGCCGCTGCCCACCCGCGCCCTCGACGCGCTGCTGGTGCTCGGCGCGCGCGCGCGGCTGGAGCCCGCGCAGGCCTTCCTCGCCATGGGCGGTGACGACACCACGGTCTCGCTGCGCGCCGACCCCTCGACCCTGGTGACCCTCCCCCTCACGGCGCAGGAGCGCGACGCCGCGGTGGCCGCGAAGGGCACCTCCCTCGCGGCGGTGGTGCGCTCCCACGGCGAGTCGGTGCTGCCCGCGCTGCTCGCGCTCTCGTGGCTGCAGCTCCTGCGGCTGGAGGGCATCGCCCACGAGCTCGGGGCGGCGAAGGGGCCGTCCGGGCCGGAGCGTCCGCGGGTGCGCGCGCTGGTGGAGGCGGCGGAGCGTCGCGATCTGCTCGCGCTGCTCGGGGTGTCTCCCTGGGCCACGCAGCGCGCCGCGCAGCTCGCGTTGGAGTCGCGCCGCGCGGAGGTGGATGTGATCCGCGCGCGGCACGGGGCCGCGCAAGAGTTGAAGCCCGTGTACGCCGCGCTCGAAGAGGCCACCGCGGTGATCGAGAACCCCGCGGCGTGGGACCGCTACGCCAGCGTGCTGCGGGTGTCGCCGCGCGACGAGGGGTGACGTGACCGACGACCCGCGAGGGTCACACGGTCATGATGTCCTTCTCCTTGGCGGCGATGATCTCGTCGACGGTCTTCACCGCGGCGGCGACGATGTCTTCGCAGGTCTTGTCGGCCTTGGTGCCGTCGTCTTCGGGCACGTCGCCGTCGTTCACGAGCTGGTTGATCATCTCGCGGGCGTCTTTGCGGTTCTTGCGAATGGCGATCTTGCTCTCCTCGCCCGCCTTGCGCGCCTGCTTCGCGATGTCCTTGCGGCGCTCCTCGGTGAGCGCGGGGATCGGCACGCGGATGAGGTCGCCGTCGACCTGCGGGTTGAAGCCCAGCTCCGCCTCGCGGATGGCCTTGTCGACGGCCTTGGACTGACCGCGCTCCCACACCTTGATCTGGATCATCCGGGGCTCGGGCACCGACACCGTGGCCATCTGCCCGATGGGGGTGGGGGTGCCGTAGTAGTCCACGCGCACGGAGTCGAGCATCGACGCGTTGGCCCGGCCGGTGCGCAGCCGCGAGAGCTCCCGGCGCAGGGCCTCGTGGGCCTTCTGGTTGGACGCTTTGAGTTCGGCGAGGATCTCTTCGAGCATGACGTCACTCCACGCCCTGACACTCCAGGGCTCAGCGGTTTGTGCGGGGCGCGTAGCCTACCGCAGCCCCGTGGGGCCGTCACCCGGTCAGAACCCCATCGCGCCCGCGCCCCGGTCGGACGCCATCGCGTCGTCTCACGGCGGCGCGGCCGAACGCCTCGGGGGCGAGTCGCGGGGCGCGATGAACGACGCGGGCGTGCGCCGCAACAAGGTCGCTGCATGGGGGGCCACGCCGCGCGGTGACGCGGTTCGTGCTGCGCCGATGCTGACCCCTGCATGGTTGAAGGAGGGCGTGCTCGCGAACGATGACCGCTTCCCGGAACGGCTCGCAGACGTCTCGATGATGGGCGGCACACGGCGGGTCGCCTGGGACCGAGGTTCTGCCGACACGCTGACACTCATACTGACCAGAGGACCCCTTTGGAGGAGATCGCGCCCGTGACGTCCCTTCCGCCGCGAGGCGCCGCCGTCGCAACGTCATGGCAGCGTTGGCGCGTGGTCCTCGCTGGCATCATCGCGCTCCTTGGGTGCAGGGCCCGTGACGTGCCCTGTACGGGTCGAGGGTGCGGGTGTGCAGCGGGTCAGATCCAGTGCATGGGGATCTGCGTTGATCGATGGACGAACCGTGCGCACTGCGGCGGCTGCTTCAATGCGTGTGGCCCCGCGCAGGTCTGCAACCGCGGTTGGTGCGAGTGTCCCCAGGGCACGGCCTGCGCGAGCGCGTGCCGCGACACGCGGAACGACCCCTCCAATTGCGGCGGCTGCAACCGGGTCTGCCCCCAGGGTGTCGCCTGCGTCGAGGGCCGCTGCGCCTGCACGGAGGGGACCGTGCACTGCGGTCTGGCGTGCGTCGATCTGCGAACGGACCCGAGCCATTGTGGAGCCTGCGGCCACGTCTGCCTCACCGGCGGCTCCTGCGTCGCGGGGAGCTGCGTCTGCGCCGCTGGGCTCACGATCTGCGGCGCTCGGTGCGTGCGGCCGGGCACCGACGGCCCCGAGTGCGGCATCTGCCGCCCCGGATTGCGCGTCTGTGACGGACGCTGCGTGAACCTCCGATCCGACGCCCAGCACTGTGGTGCCTGCTTTGCGCGGTGCCGCTTCGAGGTCGAGCGCTGCAACGATGGCGTCTGTGTTTGCAGCGAGACCATGCTCCCCTCCTGTGCTTGGCTTTACCCAAAACCTTCGGACGCGGTTCGTGCCGCCGGCTCCGCCCGTGCGGACGGCCCTACGGGCCTGCACGGGCTGAACCCGGTGTCTG
>JBILLI010000053.1:0-19928 GCA_044376155.1 Polyangiales bacterium | reverse complement strand
CACCGACCTCAACAGACGTGCTCGGTAACACCAGGGCGCGAGCTCATCCGACGCGATCCGAGCGAACCCCGCGCCCCGGGGTGAACCCCGGGGCTACCGTGTGCAAGGCCCGCGAACGCGGGCCTCGTGCGTACCTCTCGATGACCCGAAGAGCCCTGCGCAGGCAGGGCTTGTACGGGGTAGACCTGGGGCTCACCCCAGGGCGGTGGCGGAGTTAGGCGCGAGGCCAGTTGTAGCTTCTGACCCCGCGCGCCACGCCAACGGCCCGCGGGGTGGCGATCAACGCCGCGGCGCGGGCGGCGGGATGGTCTCGGGGAACGCCCGGCGAATGGTCGCGATGGTGAGCCCGAGGTCATTGTGCGGCGCCAGGCGACGCGAGGGCGGCACGCTCGTTCGCCCCACGGGGGGCGTCGCGACCGGCGCGGGCGCGGCCGGACGCACGCTGGGAACCGGTGCCCGAACCACGCTTGCATCGGCGCTCGGCGCCTGCGGCGCGGGGAACTGCGACGGGCGCGGGCGAGCCTCGTCCGTGGATCCTTCCAGCGCCATGTTGACGCCCAGCGCGACCGTGCCCGCGGAGAGCAAGACGGTCGCGGCGAGCCGCAGCGACGGATGATACGGATCCTTTGCGCGCGCCGCCTTCACCGCAGGCAGTGGGGGTGGCGCGGGCGCGCTCGGCGCGGGCGCTTCAGGCGCGGCCGGTGGGGGCTGCACGGACGCGGCCTCTGCGGGCTCCGCGCACGGCGGCGGCGGCAACGAAGCGCGCACCGTCGCCTCCAGCGTCTGCAACGTGCGGAGGATCTCCCCCTGCTGCGCCTCCATCTGCCGCAGTCGATCCTCGTGCGCAGGGTCTGGATCCTGCGACTCGCGTGTCCCCCGCCTCCAACGTCCCCGCTGCACCTCTCGCTGCGCCATCCTGACGGATGTCATCGGCGCCACCCCGCGAAGGGTTGAGTGCGTCGCGTCACTGCACCCGCACGACCCCCACCATCCCCATCCCCCCGTGCACGCCGCAGAAGTACGGGAAGACCCCCGCGGTCGGGAAGGTCACGCTCACCGCGTCCCCCGCGGTGGTGTCGGGGATCGGTGACCCCGCGCCGCTGCCCGTCTCCCCCACCACGCCTGGGCGCAGCGGGTGCATCGCGAACATCCCCGCGAAGCGCACGCTCTGCCCCGCGGCGACGGTCAGGCACGGGGGCGAGAAGGCCATGCCCGCGGCGCCGCCGAAGCTCACCGTGCGGTCGGCGGCGGGGTCGCTGCGGTCGACGAAGCGCGCGGCCTCGCACCCGTGCACCGCGGCCGCGCCGCCGTCGCTGCCCGCGTCACGGCGGGGCGTCGGGGTCGGCGAGAAGTACGAGCCGCAGCCCGTGAGCGCCGCCGCGAGCAGGACACACCGCGCGTTCATCGCCCGCGATGGTATGCGCGCGGCGCAGAGGGCGCGAGGGGCATTCGCGGTCACCTTGCGTTCGGCGCGTGGGCCTTGCGCACGCGGAGGTTGATGAGTTCGACCATCAGCGAGAAGGCCATGGCGAAATAGATGTAGCCCTTGCCGATGTGCTGCCCCATCCCCTCGGCCACCAGCATCACCCCGATGAGGATCAGGAACGACAGGGCCAGCACCTTCACCGTGGGGTGACGCTCGACGAAGGTCGAGATGCTCCCTGCGAACACCAGCATCACGCCGACGGCGATGACCATCGCCACGGCCATCACCGAGACCGATTGGGCCATGCCCACCGCGGTGATCACCGAGTCGAGGGAGAACACCACGTCGAGCACGATGATCTGCCCGAGGACGCTCCCGAAGGACCCGCGCTTCACCGGCGCCCCTGGGGCCTCGCTGTCGCCCTCGAGCTTCTGGTGGATCTCGTGGGTCGCCTTGCCGATGAGAAAGATCCCGCCGCCCAGCAGGATCAGGTCGCGCCCGGAGAACGGACGCTGGAGCACGGCGAAGAGCGGGTCGCGCAGGGACATCACCCACGAGATGGAGAACAGCAGCGCGAGCCGGGCGAACATCGCCAGAAAGAGGCCGATGCGGCTGGCGCGGGCCTGATCCTCGGGGGGGAGCCGCCCGGTGAGGATGGCGATGAAGACCACGTTGTCGATCCCCAGGACGATCTCCATGAGGGTCAGCGTGGCGAGGCTCACCCAGAGCTCGGGGTCGGCGAGGTTGTTCATGCCCGTGTCGCTTCGATGCCCGAACGGCCCGGATGGGTCGCGCGTGCCTCTCGCGACGGTCGACGCGCCGCGGGGCCCCGGGGCATGACCCGCCCGAGGGTCTTCAGCGCCGCGCGAAACGCCCGCTCGTCCATCTGCCCGTACCCCAATCGCAGCGCCGGGGTCTCGCGGCCCTCGAGGTCGAACTCCGCCCCCACGCGCAGGTGCAGCCCGGCCTCTCGCGCCGCGCGCTTCCACCCCGCGAGCTCCACCCCCCCGGGGACCGTCGCCCACAGGGTCATCCCCCCCGCGGGCGGACGCACCTCAAGGCGCGCCCCGAAGACCTCCCGCACGGCCTCCAGCGCCGCGTCCCTGCGCGCGTGGAGCACCCGCCGCACGCGCCGCACCTGCCGCTGCAGCTCGCCCTCGTCGAGGAGCCCCGCGAGGGCGTGCTGCATCGGGCCGTCGTTGTGCCGCCCGGCGATCGTACGCAGCCGTACGACCTCGCGCACCACCGGCGCGGGCGCGTGCAGCCAGCCCACCCGGAGCCCCGGCGCGACCACCTTCGAGAGCGAGCCGACGTAGCACACCACCCCCGCCCGATCAGCGCTCGCGAGGGGCAGCACGGGCCGCGCGTCGTAGTGGAACTCGTGGTCGTAGTCGTCTTCGAAGACCGCCACGCCGCGCGCCCGCGCGAGGTCCAGCAGCCGCACCCGCCGCGCCGCCGAGAGGGTCACCGTGCACGGGTACTGGTGCTGCGGGGTGAGGTACACCGCGCGGAGCGGCCCGAGGGCGTCGAGGTCCTCGACCCGCATCCCGTCGTCGTCGACCGCCACGGGCACGAGCGCGGCGCCCGCGGCGCGCAGCGCGTCCCACGCGGGGCGGTACCCCAGGCGCTCCACCGCCACGCGGTCCCCGGGGCGGATCAGCGCGCGCGCGAGCAGGTCCAGCGCCCCCTGGCTCCCGGCGGTGATCACCACGTCGTCGGGTGTCGCCGCCACGCCCCGGGCCTCGCTGAGCATCTGCGCCACGCCCGCGCGCAGCCCGGGGTGCCCCGCGGGGTGCCCGTAGCCCAGCACCTCGGTCCCGCCCGCGCGCAGCGCCGCGCGCAACGCCCGCGAGAGCGCGAGGGAGGGCAGCGTCCGCGGGTCGGGGGTGCCGTCGGAGATCCGCACGAGCCCCTGGAGCGCGCCCGACTCGTCGGGGTCCTCGGCTCCCCCCGCGACGGCGAAGCCCACGCGGGCGGGGGATCGCGTTGGCTCTCGCCGCGGGCGCGCGTCAGGCATGGCCGCGGTGACCCGGGTGGCGGCCCCGGGCTCGGCCGAGATCCATCCCTCGGCGCGCAGGGCGTCGTAGGCCGCGAGCACGGTGTTGCGGTGCACCCCGAGGGTCTGCGCGAGCGCGCGCGACCCGGGCAGAGGATCGTTGGCGCGCAGCCGCCCGCGGCGGATGTCGTCGGTCAGCGCCCGCGCGATCTGCGCGTACACCGCCACGGGCGACGAGGGGTCGAGGGTCACCGAGAAGCGCCAGCGGGCCATGGGCCGAGCCTACACCGGTCTATGGGAAATCATCGATCCGGTACTTCTGCACAGACCACCCTGCGCGCACGATCCAGACCCATGACACCGCTGAGACAGACCGAACGCAGCGCCGTGCGGCGACACCCCGAGCGCGGCAGCGATGAGCGCGCGCTCGCCCACGCGATCCTCGACGAGGCGCTGGTGTGCCACCTGGGGTACGTCCACGACGGCGCGCCCGTGGTGATCCCCACGGCCTTCGTGCGGGTGGGCGACGAGCTCATCGTGCACGGCGCCCCGGGCGGACGCGCCCTCCGCGCCCTCGCGGCCGGGTCCACGGTGTGCTGCACCGTGACCCTCACCGACGGGCTCGTGCTCGCCCGCAGCGCGATGCACCACTCGATGAACTACCGCGCGGTGGTGGCCTTCGGCGCCGCGCGCGCGATCACCGACCCCGACGAGAAGCGCGCCGTGTTGCACGCCCTGGTCGAGAAGATCCACCCCGGACGAAGCGCCGTCGCGCGCCCGCCCGACGCGCAGGAGCTCGCCGCCACCGCGGTGCTGGCCATCCCGCTGGACGAGGCCTCGGTGAAGGTCCGCGAGGGCGGTCCGCTCGACCGCGCCGACGACCTCACCTGGCCCTGCGACGCCGGGGTGATCCCGCTGACGCTGCAGCGCGGCGCGTTCTTCCCGATGGGCTAGGTCGTGGGGGCGCCGTCGGGGGGAGGCTCCTGCGACGACGGATCCCCCTGCGCCACAACGGATTCGACCGGCGGGGGGGGCGCCTCGGGGGCCTTCGCGGCCACGGCCGGGTACGGCGGCGCGGGGTACGGCGGCGCGGGATACGGCGGCGCGGGGTACGGCGGCGGGGCGTTGGGCGACACCGGCGCGTCGGGGAGGCTCAGCGCGTCCTTTACCGTTTGCGCGTGCGCGACGGCGGCGGTGCCCAGCTCCCCCGCGTGCGCCACGGCGGCGCGGTGCACCGCGGGGCCGTCGATCTTCGGCGTGTCGTTGCTC
The DNA here is from genome assembly GCA_044376155.1 of Polyangiales bacterium. Lineage (GTDB taxonomy): Bacteria > Myxococcota_A > Polyangia > Polyangiales > JAWKRB01. Next base: position 15,237 of record JBILLI010000053.1, on the reverse strand, counting down.
ATCGCGTCACCTCTCCTGGCGTGACGCCCCTGAACGGCGCCCCGCGGGATCGGTTATACCTCACCCGCCACGATGTTCATCGAGACGTTCCCGGTCCCCCCCCTCGGCTGCAACTGCACCATCGTCGGCGACGAGGTCACCCGCGAGGCCGTCGTGGTCGACCCGGGCGGCGACGCGAAGGGGATCCTCCGGCGCCTGCGCGAGCGCGGGGTGACGGTGAAGGCCATCGTCCACACGCACACGCACATCGACCACGTGGGGGCCACGGCGGAGGTGCAGCGAGAGACCCGCGCGCCCGCGCGCATCCACGAGGGCGACCTCTTCCTCTACGACATGCTCGACGTGCAGGGGCAGCTCCTGGGCATTCGCGGCCCCGCCCGCGCCGAGCTCGATGGCTTTCTGCGCGACGACGAGACGCTCACCGCGGGGGGCGCGGCGATCACCGTGCTGCACACCCCCGGGCACACGCCGGGCTCGGTGTGCTTTCAGTCCCACGACGGCGAGCGCGCCGTGGTGCTCTCGGGCGACACGCTCTTTCAGGGATCCATCGGCCGCACCGACCTCTGGGGCGGCGACAGCGACCTCATCCTCACGTCCATTCGCGACCGCCTCCTGGCGCTGCCCGATGACACCCTGGTGATCCCCGGCCACGGCGGCACCAGCACCATCGGCCGGGAGCGTCGGGCGAACCCCTTCCTCCGCGCGCGGTGATCGCGTAGCGTTCCGCGGGGTGAACGACGCCGTCGCGCAGTGGCTCCGCACCGAAGAAGACCTCACGCTGCTGATGGCGCACGACCTGCGCAACCCCCTCGCGGCCATCGTCGCCAACCTCTCCTTCCTGGAGATGGTCACCGCGCCCGACGACGAAGACGCGCAGGGCGCGCTGCGGGACCTGCGACACAGCAGCGACCTCCTGCTGCGGCTCATCGACAACACCGCGGCCGTCGCGCGCATGGAGTCTCCCCGCGCCGCGACCCTGCCGCGCAGCGCCGTGGCCCTCGCGCCGGTGTTCGCCACCGTGGCCGAGCGGCACCGCGACGAGGGCCGCGCCACCCCGCGGCTGCGCGTGCTCGCCCCGCCCTCCGACCTCGCGGTGCTCGGTGACCCCGGGCTCGTCGAGGGCATCGTCGACAACCTCGCGGTGGCCGCGCTGCGCCACGCCCGCCGGGGCTTCGACGCGCGCATCGAGGCCCGGGCGGGCAGCGGCGTCGCGGAGATCTCCCTCGAGGACGAGGGCACGCGCTACAGCGACGACGGCGCGGAGTTCGCGCGCGGCGCGCAGCCGCGGCTGCAGCAGGGCGGTCAGGGGCGCTACGCCCCCGGGGCGGGGCTCTACGTCATCGGCCTCGTCGCGCGGGCCTTTGGTGGGGATGTCTCCGTGCGCCGCCTCGGCGAGCGCGACCGCCTCGTGGTGACGCTGCCCCTCGCGCGGTGAGGCACCGCCCAGCGACCACAGGGTCGCAGGAGGGCAATCGACTACACGGGGTCGACGAAGAGTTCCGCGGCGCGCTGGGCGAGCAGGGCGCGTCGGAACCACTGCATCAGCACGTCCTCGTGGGACTCGCGCTCGATGCGGGCGCGCTGCGCGGGGCCGAGCCGCAGGCTGCGCGTGCGGAGCGTCTCCAGCAGCAGCGCGCGAGCGACCTCGACGCGCCCCTGCTGCATGCCCTGCTTGATGCCCTGCTGGAGCGCGCGGTCGTGAATGAAGTTCCTCATGGTGAGCTCTTTCGGCAAGAATGCCTCGATGGGTGCGCGCAGTCCACGCGCGCGGGAGTCGGCGTCGGCGAGAACGGCCATGGAGATGGCGAGCTCCCCGAAACGCTCCTCGTCGGTCCGGCCCCGCAGCGCGCGGAGCACTTCGATCATGGAGCCCGCGGTGGCGTCGACCGCGAGTGGCGAGAAGATCGTCCACAGCGGAGACCCGCGGTCGGCGAGCTGTTGCACCGTGCGCTGGTAGACGGGCTCGACGCGCAGTCGCAGCCCCGAGAAGCCCTCTTCCCTCGGCGCGGTGCGAAAGCGCTTGTGGGTGGGCCACGGGCGCTCCTTGCGACCCTGCAGCAGCACCACCGTGCTGCGCACCCTGGGCACCACCTCGCCGGGCTTCGCGGCCTCGTGCAGCCCGAGGGTGAGCATCGCGTGGTACTCGTAGATCCGCCGCGGCAGCACGCGGGTCCAGCGCATCTGGAACTCGTTGTGCTCCACCCGACGCTCACCGTCCGCGCGCACGCACAGCACCTTGTCCATCCGTCGCTCACGCGCCGCGTACTGCGTGTCGAGCCACGTGCACTCCTCCAGCGTGCGGGCCTGCGGCAGCAGCGCGCGTGCGAGGTCCTCGGGGAAGCGGTGGGTGATGTGGCGGAGCGTCAGGTCCACGCTCTCGGCGTCGGTCGCGGTGCGGGGCAGCATGCACGCCCCCCATCGCACGCGCGATGCCATGAAAGCCGGCCTTGAAATCACAAGGGATTTTCCGCGCAGGGTGGCGAAAGAGGGTGGCGAAGGGTGGCGACGGGGTGGCGACGTCGCCACCCCCGTGAGGGGTGTGGGCCCCGCGCCCGACGGGGCCGAGGACCCCGGGGATGGCGCGCCCTCTCCCCCCCGCCGGTCATCTCACCGGGCGATGTCCCGCGCCCTCGTCTGGTTCCGCCGCGACCTCCGCGTCAGCGATCACCCCGCCCTCACCCGCGCCGCCGAGGCGCACCGCGACGGGCTCATCGCGGTCTACGCGATCACCCCCGCGATGTGGCGCGCCCACGACGACGCCGCGGTGAAGGTCGACCTCTGGCTGCGGTCGGTGCGCGCGCTCTCCGAGGCGCTCGCCGCGCGCAACGTGCCCCTCGTGGTGCTCACCGCGCAGGGCGACGACGACCTCGCCGCGCAGCTCGTCGAGCTCGCCGAGCGCGCCCGCTGCGCCGCGCTCTACCACCACCGCGAGCACGAGGTGAACGAGCGACGACGCGACGAGACCGTGCGCATCGCCTTCGCGCGCAAGGGGATCGACGTGCGCACGGAGCACGACCGCACCCTCGTCCCGCCCGAGGGCCTCCGCACCGGCGCGGGCGGCTGGTACACCGTGTTCACCCCCTACCGCCGCGCGTGGACCACCCGTCTCGCGAGCGCCGACCTGCGCCCGCTCCCGGCCATCGCCGCGCAGCCCAAGGTGGAGATCGTCTCGTCCTCCATCCCTGACGTCGTCGAGGGCTTCGCGCCCCCGGCCCACGCGCGCCTCTGGCCCGCGGGGGAGCAACACGCGCAGCAGCGCCTCGCGCGCTTCGTGACCGAGCGCCTCGCGGCCTACCACACCGCCCGCGACCTCCCCGCCCTCGACGGCACCAGCGCGCTCTCGCCCTACCTCGCCGCGGGGGTGATCTCTCCGCGACAGTGCCTCCACGCCGCCGCGCAGGCCAACGGCGGCCGCATCGACCAGGGCGACCCGGGCCCGCTCACCTGGATCTCCGAGCTCGCCTGGCGTGACTTCTACCAGCAGGTGACGCGCAACTACCCGCGGGTGAGCATGGGACGCGCGTTCAAGCGCGACACCGAGGCCGTGGCGTGGCGCGACGCCCCCGACGAGCTCGCCCGCTTCGAGCGCGGCGAGACCGGCTTCCCCCTCGTCGACGCGGCCGTCACCCAGCTCCGCGAGACCGGCTGGATGCACAACCGCCTGCGCATGCTCGTGGCGATGTTCCTCACCAAGGATCTCCTCCTCGACTGGCGCCACGGCGAGCGCTTCTTCATGCGGCACCTCGTCGACGGCGACCTCGCGGCGAACAACGGGGGGTGGCAGTGGAGCGCCTCCACCGGCACCGACGCGCAGCCGTGGTTCCGGGTCTTCAACCCATGGACCCAGAGCGCGAAGTTCGACCCCCAGGGGGCCTTCATCACCCGACAGCTCCCCGCGCTGAAGCCCTTGTCGCCCAAGGCGTTGCACGCGATGCACGAGGTCTCCGACGCGGCGCGACGGGCCGTGGGCTACCCCGCGCCCATGGTCGACCACGCCGCCGCGCGCCTCCGCGTGCTCGCGGCCTTCGGCGCGCTCAAGTCAGGTCGCGCCGAGGGCTACGAGGCGCCGTAGGCGACCCACTGCGGGTCCACCACGGGGAGTTCTTCGCCGGGCCAGAGCAGGGTGAAGTGCGCGATGCCGCCCTCGGGGGACTCGCCCACGCTCCCGACGCTCACCACCAGGGACTCTTCGAGCTTGTGCGCGAAGGGCACGTGCCCGCCGCCGCAGATCACCACGTCGGCGGGATCACCGTCGACCAGCGCCTCGACCTCGTCGGTGCTGAGGTCGTGCGAGATCACCGTGTCGGGGTCGCGCGGCGAGCCGTGCACCAGCAGCCACTCGTCGCCGCCGGGGACCTTGAGGCGCATCGCCTCGGGCAGTCGCTTCAAGCGCTCGAGGATCACGTCCCCGAGGGCGCTCTGGGTGTGCGCGAAGCGCTGCAGGCGCGCGCGCTCGGCGTCGTCGTGGGCGCGGATGCGGGCGGGGTTGAGCAGGGCCAGCGCGCGGTCGGAGGTGCCGGCGACGCAGTGCGCGCCGATCTCTTGCAGGCGCATCCAGACCTCGAGGGGCTGATCGCCGCCGAGCAGGAGGTCGCCCGCGACGAAGATCCCCGCGACGGAGGTGTTCTTCAGCGCGGCGAGCACCGCGTCGAGGGCGGCGAGGTTGCCGTGGATGTCGGCGAGAAAGGCCAGCGGCCCGCGCACGCCCGTGACCTCGAAGGAGCGCGCGGTGCGCCCGTGCGGGCGGTGCACCCCGCGGGTCACGCCGTCACCCCCGCGCTCGGGAGCGAGGCGCGGGTGCGCACGATCTCGACCTTGGTCGCGCGGCGCTTGTCGCCCTCGCGCACGATGAAGCGAAAGCCCTCCCACACCACCACGGTGCCCACCTCGGGCACGCGCCCCGCGCGCGCGGCGAGAAAGCCCCCGAGGGAGGCGTAGTCGTCGCGGTCGGGAAAGGTCACGGACAAGCGGTCCTCGAGGGCGCTCACGGGCATCGCCGCGCTCGCGAGCCAGCGGTCGTCGGCGAGGGGCTCGAACTCCGTCTCGGCGCTGTCGTCCTCATCCTGGATGTCACCGACGATCTCTTCAAGAATGTCCTCCAGCGTCACCACGCCCACCACCGACCCGAACTCGTCGACCACCACCGCGAGGTGCGTCTTGCGCTGCTGCATGTCGCGCAGCACCGAGAGCGCGGGCTGCATGTCGCTCACCAGGAACGCCGGCCGCCGCGCCAGGGCCTCGACGGAGTCCACCACCTCGCCGCCCCCGTCCGCGCGCTGCACCGCGTAGCGGTAGAGGTCCTTGGCGTGCAGCGTGCCGATGACGTTGTCGATCTGCTCACGGAACACCGGCACGCGCGAGTGGCCCTCCTCGTTGAGCCGCCGCAGCGCCTCGGCCACCGAGGTGCCCATCTCCAGCGCCACGACCCGCGTGCGCGGCACCATCACGTCGCGCGCGCTGAGGGTCTTCACCTCGAACACGTTGGCCAGCATCGCGCTGCTCACGGGGTCGACGGTGCCCGCGCTCTGCGCGGCCTCGACGACGTACTCGACCTCGCGCTCGCTCACGGGCGGGGCCTCGATGGTCCCGCCATCGCGCAGCCCGCGCGTCGCCCACGCGCCGAAGCGTTGCAGGGCGAAGGCCACCGGCGCGAAGATCAGCAGCAGGGGGCGGCACCAGAACAGCCCGCGCGGGGCGACGTCCCACGCCCGGCCGCGCCCGAGGGTCACGGCGAGGAGGTTCAGCAGGCCGTAGAAGAAGGCCACCGCGCTCGCCACCAGCACGATGTGCCACCACGCCGACGTCGCCGTGAGCAGCGTGCGGGTGGCGATGGCCATGGCGATGAGCGGCGCGAAGACCCTGCCGGCGAGCAGGCGCGTGAGCACCCGCGTGGGGTCGGCGAGGTAGGCGGTGATGCGCCCGCCGGGGTCGCCGCGCTCGTCGCGCAGCGCGCGCATCCGCGCCTCGGGGGTCGCCAGCAGCGACGCTTCGATGGACGCCAGCACGGCGCCCAGGAGGAACAGGCAGAGCGCGATCAGCAGCGCGGTGATGTCGTCTCCCATCAGTGGTGGCCCAGCGGCGGCGCGGGGTCGGCCCCACGGTAACAACTCGCCCCGCGGACGCAAGCGACACCGATCCGTGTGGTCAGAACCACGCGGTGAGGCCGAGGAGCAGGGTGTCTTGCGTGCGCGCGGTGGGGAGGTCCTCGTCGGTGACGGCGTCGCGCGCGACCTGCCCCGCGTAGAAGACCTCGCCGTCGGCCTCGTCGTGACGGTACTCGAGTCGGAGCGAGAGGTGCTCGGCGGGGCGCGCGTCGAGGGTCACGGTGCCCGAGGCGACGAGGCCCGCGCCGGCGATGTCGCTGAAGATGTTGGTGCTCCCCGCGGGCAGGAGCTCGTGGAGCACGTCGCCGCGCACGGCCACGCGGAGCCATGGGGCGAGGCGCACGCGGGCGAAGAGGGCCGCGCCGATCCACCCCTGGGCGCCGATGCGGTTGGGCTCGAAGCCCGCGAACACGTTGGCCTGCAGCGCGAGGTGGCGGTTCACGGTGTAGCGGCCGTAGAGGTCGAGCACGTGGCGGTAGTACGGGCCCGCGGGGTCGTCGCGGTCGCGCTCCACGCCGCCCTGGTAGGCGAAGGTGAAGAAGTGGTCCTCGGTGGGGTGGGACCAGTTGAACTCGACGAGGAAGCTCTTGCCCCCCGAGGCGTCGCGCACCACCTGCTCCCAGCCGTTGTAGAAGCCCACGCGGGCGGTGAGGTTGGGGCTGAGCCCGATGCCCGCGCGCATCCCCAGCACCTGAAACGGCGACACCGCGAAGAGGTTCGACGTGGACCAGTTCCACCGCTGCCACACCCCCAGGTCCTCGATGGTGTACGGGGTGACGTAGAGTCCGCCCTCGAAGAAGAGCCCCTCGCGGTCACCGCTGCCCCCTACGCCGGTGTCCCAGCGCATCCCGAGCTCCTGAATCGCGCGGTACAACAAATCGAGCTCCACGCTGCGCGCGGGCGCGCCGTACGACTCGCTGAACGCGCCGGCCTGCAGCACCAGGTGCCCGCGCACGGGGCCCTTTCGCGCGGCGAGGGTGAGGGCCACGTTCTGCAGCGTGAAGGTGTCGTGGTTGCCGTCGTAGTAGCGCAGCGCGGTGCGCCCGTTGGAGGGCTCGTTGAAGTTGTGCGCGACGTAGGTCTCCGCGTAGCCGCAGGCGCGAAAGCCGTCGGTGAAGGTCTCGTCGTCGAAGTTACAGCGGGAGACGTCGTTCCAGCGTCGGGCCTCGGGGTCGTCGTCTTCGGTGGGGGTCGTCGCGGCGGGCGTCGTCGCGGGGGGAGCCTCGGGGGCCGCGGGCGCGGGGGTCTGCGCGCGGGAGAGCGTGGGCAGCGCGCAGAGCGTGAGGGAGAGCACGAGGGAGCGAGGGGCGAGCGCCATGGCCCGGATCATCGCCAAGTGCACGGTCGGGGGGCAGCACGAAATGCACCCGCTCGCGGTAGCCTCGCGCGATGCGAGACTCCCCTGCGCGAGGCGGCGAGGCGCCCCGCGTGCTGCTGCAGTTCGCGGGCAACAAGCGCAACGACCCGAAGCACGGCGACGATCGCCCGGGCATCCGCGTGGCCCGCGGGCTCGGCGCCCTCGACGCGGTGTGGGTGCTCACCAACGCCGACGACCCCACCTCGGTTCATCACGGCGAGGCCCTGGCCGAGGCGCTGGGCAAGGGACGTCGCGGCGCGGTGCGGGTGCACCAGCGCGCCCTGGCCACGGGTGGCGAGGAGGGCGTGCGTCGACGCGAGGGCGTGCGCGAGGGGATCACGTCCTTCGTCGAACAGCTCCGTCAGAGCGAGATGGGCGCGCGCTTCGCCAGCGCGGAGTTCGTGGTCTCGCTCGCCACCGGGAGCACCGCGCAGATGGCCTCGCTGCTCCAGGCCCTGGACCGCGTCGGCGCCCGCGTCGCCGTGGCCTGGACGCGCGAGGGTCTCCCCGTCGCCACGTGGCGCCCCGCCCCCGAGGTGCCCGCGTCGGAGCCCGCCCTGGCGCGCCTCGGCCGCGCGAGCGTCGCGTGGAACGTGCTGCTCACCGGACCCACGGGCGCGGGCAAGAGCGACGCCGCGCGACGGCTGCACCAGCAGTGGTCGACGCACGCGAAGCGCGCGGGGGAGCTCGTGGCGGTGAACGTCGCCGCGCTGCCCGCCGCGCTCATCGCCTCGGAGCTCTTCGGCCACGCCCGGGGCGCGTTCACCGGGGCCGAGAGCGCCAGGGTCGGGGCCTTCGTGCGGGCGCACCGCGGCACGCTCTTCCTCGACGAGATCGGCGACCTGCCGCTGGAGCTGCAGGTGCAGCTGCTCACCGTGCTCGACGCCGACCCCGATCGGCTTCGGGTGGTGCGCGCCGTGGGCAGCGACCGTGATCAGCGCGTCGACGTGCGGATGATCTTCGGCACCAACCGCGACCTTTACGCCATGGCCGACGCGGGGACCTTTCGCGTGGACCTCCTGGGGCGCATCTCGACCCACCGGGTGGACCTCCCGGGCCTCGCCGCGGCCCGTCAGCGCATCGTCCCGGCGTATGTGCGACAGCTTGAGTACCTCGCGCGGCACCACCGCATCGAGCCCTTCAGCTTCGAGCCCGCGGCGTGGCAGCGCCTGCTGGACTTCGCGTTCTCCACCGAGAGCGCCTGGCGATGGAACCACCGCGACGTGATCCAGTCGGCCGAGCGCCTCGCGCTGCGCGCACGGGACCGGGTGCCGACGGCGTCGCGGGTCACGATCGTCGCGGCCCACGTCGAGGAGGAGACCACCGAGCTCCGGGCGCGCTGGGGCGCCGCGCCGACGAGGGCGCCGGGGGACGACCTGGTGTCGTGGTCCGTCGCGCGGTCGCGGCTCACCCCCGCGCGGTGGGAGGCCCTCTCGCACGTCGAGCGCTGGGAGCTCAGCTACCTCCTCGCCGCCCGCGACGCCACCACGAGCAACGCCGAGGCGTGGCGCTGGATCGCCGAGCGCAACCTCCTCCCCGGGTCCCAGGAGAGCGTCACCAACCCCAGCAACGCCTTCGACAAGCGCTGGCGGCGCTACCGCGACCTCGTCTCCGGGTGACCGCCAGGGCTCTCCATCTGGAGATCACCACCTCTCCAAATGGATAGCCACGGCGCCGCCCCCCTCACAGATCTCGCCAATTCGCGGATGTTTTCCCTGGCATGCGGGTCGCAATGGGTCCTCTCGTCGCGGTGATGCGCTGGGGGACAGCGCCTCTCGCCGCGGGACGAGGGTCGAGCCATGTGCATCACGGGCGTCGCGCGCGAGGTCTCTGTCACGAAGGTCCAGTGGTTGCGGGCGAGCCTGGCGCTGCGCGGGACGGCCTCGCCGTGGTCACGGCCCGAGGCGGCGACGCTCTACCGCTTGATCCGCGCCGAGGGCGAGCGGGTGCTGCGGCGCTACCGTCACCTCGACCGCGCCCGCCGTGAGGACATCGCCGGCGCGGTGTTCGTCCGCGCGCTGCCGAGCGTCGTGGCCGCCGACGACCCCTGCGCCTACGCGCGCACGGCGCTCTCGCACGAGGCGCGCTCGTGGCTGCGACGCCGCGACGCCGCGGTCGTCGAGACACACGAGGGCCGCGAGGGGGTGAGCCTCGCCTGCGCGCGACGCGCCGAGGCCCGGCTGACCCTGCGACGCTTGAGCGGCACGCTGAGCGCGCGGGAAATGGACGTGTTTCGTGCGCTCGCCGAAGGAGAGGACCGCGACACGCTCGCGCGGCGCCTGGGCACCTCGCGGGCGAACGTCGATCAGATCGTGCACCGCTCGCGCGCGAGGGTGCTCCTCGCGACGTGAACGTCGTGGAGGCTCAGGGGGCGGGCGCAGCGGCAGGCGCAGGCGCAGCGGCGGGCGCAGGCGCAGCGGCGGGCGCGGGCGCAGCGGCAGGCGCAGGCGCAGCGGCGGGCGCAGGCGCAGGCGCAGGCGCAGCGGCGGGCGCAGGCGCAGCGGCGGGCGCAGGCGCAGCGGCGGGCGCAGGCGCAGCGGCGGGCGCAGGCGCAGCGGCGGGCGCAGCGGCGCTGGCATCCCCCGCGGCGGCAGGCGCGGCGGGCGCGCTGGCGTCGACCGTGGCCGCGGGGGCGGCGGCGACGCCGGCGTCGCGACGGGGCGCCGTGGTGGGGCTCACCACGGCGGCGTTGCCCTGGCGCGCGAGGGCGTCACGGCCGCTCGTGCTGGTGTACGCGAGGCTCGCGGAGGTGATCATGAACATCGTCGCCGCGAAGGTGGTGGCCTTGGCGAGAAAGCCGCCCGCGCCGCGGCCGCCGAAGACGGTCTGCGTCGCGGCGCCGCTGAGCACGCCCATGCCGCCGGCCTTGCCCGACTGCAGCAGCACGATGCCGACAAGGAACACGCAGGCGAACACATGAATGATGGTCAGAAAAGTCGTCATCGTGGCTCTCGTTGAATCCCGAACTAACCCGCGGCCTGGATGATGCGCGCGAAGCCTGCGGCGTCCAGCGACGCGCCGCCCACCAGCACCCCGTCGATGTCGGGCTGGGCGAGGATCTCCGCGGCGTTGTCGGCCTTCACGCTGCCGCCGTAGAGGATCCGCACGCCGTCCGCAAGGTCGCCGTGCATCGAACGCAGGCGGTCGCGGAGGTACCCGTGGGCGAGCTGGGCGTCGGCGCTCTTCGCCGTGCGGCCCGTGCCGATGGCCCACACGGGCTCGTACGCGAGCACCAGCCCGTCGAGGAGCCGCGTGGCGTCGGCGCCGGTGACGCCGCCGAGCATCCCCTCGATCTGCCGCCGGAGCACGTCGTAGGTGATCCCCGACTCGCGCTCGGAGAGGGTCTCGCCGAGGCACGCGATGGGGGTGATGCCCACGGCCTGCAGCGCGAGGCACTTCTTGAACACGTTGGCGTCGGTCTCGCCGAAGAACTGCCGCCGCTCGGAGTGCCCGACGATGCAGTAGGTGCAGCCCACGTCGCGGAGCATCGGGGCGCTCACCTCGCCGGTGAACGCGCCCTGCTTCTCCCAGTACACGTCCTGCGCCGAGACCTGCACGCGGGTGCCTCGCAGGGCCTGCGCGACGGCGTGCAGCGCGGTGAACACCGGGGCCACCACCACGTCGGTGCGCGGCCCGATGCGCGACCCGTCCGACACCGCGCGGGCGAGCTCGACGCTCTCCTGCACGTCGCGGTGGAGCTTCCAGTTGCCCGCGATGAGCGGACGTCGCGCGGGGCTGGTCACGGCCGCAGCGCCTCCACGCCGGGGAGCGCGCGGCCCTCGATGAGCTCGAGGCTCGCGCCGCCGCCCGTGGAGACGTGGGTGAAGCGCGCGGCGAGGCCGGCCTGCTGCACCGCGGCCACGGAGTCGCCGCCGCCCACCACAGAGAACCCGGCGCCGTCGGCGATGGCGTGGGCCACGCCCAGGGTGCCCGCGCTGAAGGGGGTCTTCTCGAAGAGGCCCATGGGGCCGTTCCAGAACACGCTCTTCGCGCGCAAGAGGCGCTCGCGGAACGCGGCCACGGTGGCCGGGCCGATGTCGAGCGCCATCTGCGACGCGCCCACGCCGTCGACGCCCACCACGTCGCCCGCGGGGGCGTCGAGGCCGTCGGCCACCACGAGGTCGGTGGGGAGCAGCACGGCGACGCGCTTCTCCGCGGCGCGGGCGAGCACGTCGCGGGCGGTGGCGAGCTTGTCGCCCTCCACCAGGGACTTGCCCATCGCGCGCCCCTGCGCGGCGAGGAAGGTGTTGGCCATGGCGCCGCCGACGATGAGCGCGTCGACCTTGCTGAGCAGGGCTTCGATGACGGCGATCTTGTCGCTCACCTTGGCGCCGCCGAGCACGGCGACGTAGGGGCGCTCGGGACCGTCGACGAGGCGGCCGAGGGCGTTGAGCTCCTTGCGCAGCAGAAAGCCCGCGGCGCGGAGGCTCACGAGCTTCGGCAGGGCGTCGACCGAGGCGTGGGCGCGGTGCGCGGCGCCGAAGGCGTCGTTCACGTACACGTCGGTGAGGGCCGCGAGCTCGCGCGCGAAGCCCGCGTCGTTGGCCTCTTCTTCCTTGTGGAAGCGGAGGTTCTCGAGCAGCGCCACGCGGCCGTCGCGAAGGTCGTGGACCACCTTGCGCGCGCCGTCGCCCACGCAGTCGTCGGTGAGCACGATCTCCTGCCCGAGGAGCTCCGCGAGGCGCTCGCCCGCGGGGGCGAGGCTGAACTTCGCCTCGGCGCCCTTCTTCGGTCGCCCGAGGTGCGACGCGAGGATCACCCGCGCGCCGGCGGCCACGAGGTGCTTGATGGTGGGCAGGGCCTCGCGCACGCGGGTGTCGTCGGACACCTTGCCGTCGGGGGTCAACGGGACGTTGAAGTCGACCCGCACGAACACCCGTCGCGACGCGACGTCGATCTGGTCGACCGTGGTGATGCCGTCGAGCAGGGCCATGGATCAGCCCTCCTTCGAGGCCATGTGCTTCATCACGTCGATCATGCGCACCGAGAAGCCCCACTCGTTGTCGTACCAGGAGCTCACGGTGATGAACTCGCCATCAACCACCTGCGTGAGCGGGAGGTCGATGGTGGAACTCGCCGGGTTGCCGATGTAGTCCACGGAGACCAAGGGGTCCTTGGAGGCGGCGAGCACGCCCTGCAGCGGGCCGTTGGCGGCGGCGGTGAAGGCGGCGTTGAGCTCGTCCTTCGAGGTCTTCTTCGCGATCTGGGCGTTGAGCACCACGAGGGAGACGTCGGGCGTGGGCACGCGAATGGCGAAGCCGTCGAGACGGCCCTTGAGCGAGGGGAGCACCAGGCCCACCGCGCGGGCGGCGCCCGTGGAGGTGGGGATCATCGACATGGCCGCGGCCCGGGCGCGCCGCAGGTCCTTGTGCGGCAGGTCGAGGATCGACTGGTCGTTGGTGTAGCTGTGCACCGTGGTCATCGAGCCGCGCACGATGCCGAAGCCCTCGTGGACCACCTTCGCCATGGGGGCGAGGCAGTTCGTGGTGCACGACGCGTTCGACACGATCGTGTGCTTCGCCGGGTCGTAGTCGTGGTGGTTCACCCCGTAGACCACGGTGAGGATCTCGGTGTCGTTCTCGTCCTTCGTGGGGGCCGAGAGCAGCACGCGCTTCGCCCCCGCCGCGAGGTGCTTGCCGCAGCCCTCGGCGTTGGTGAACTTGCCCGTGCACTCCAGCACCACGTCGATGCCCAGGGCGCCCCAGGGGAGCTTCGACGGGTCCTTCTCCGCGGTGATGGTGATCTCGTGGCCGTTGACCACGAGGCCCTTCTCCGAGAGCGAGACCTCGGCGCGGAACTTCCCGTGGATGGAGTCGTACCGCAGCAGGTGGGCGAGCGTCTTCGCGTCGGTGAGGTCGTTGATGGCGACGACCTGAAGGTCCTGATCCCCGCTGTTGACCAGCGCGCGCAGCACACAGCGACCGATGCGACCGAACCCGTTGATGGCGACCTTACGAGCCATGACCACTCCTCCTCGATGCGACGATCGCGCGGGCGCGAGGCTGCGCCTGCGCGAAGGCGCGGCAACCTAACGGCCCGCGAGGCGCCACGCAAGGGCAGTTCCCCGGAGATGCTTGCGGTGATCGTGAAGGGGGGCGCGCACGACGCGCGCCGGGGAGGTGACGGTGGGTCAGGAGACGATGTCGTCGTCGTCGTTGCGGTGCAGGTCGGTGGCGACCAGCTCCAGCAGCTCGTTCGCGAAGGCCAACATCTCCGCGCGGCCGTGCCCGGCGCGCTTCAGCTCCTTGAAGACCGACCGCGCCAGGATGCGAAGCCCCGCGTGAACCTTTCGCCCGCCGCGGTCATCGATGCTCTCGCCAAACGCCATCGTTGCCTTCTCTCCCTCCGCGAGCCCGCCGACGCAGCGGTGCCCACGCGGAGGGGTCTATAGCCGATGTCGTGCCAAGGCCCGACCCGACCGCAACCCCCTGAAAACACATCCGCCACCCCCCTGAAATGCCCCCTCAGGGTGCCGCGGGGGGTGCGCGCTGCGTATTCGCCTTCGCACCAACCCCCGGCGGGTGCCTGAGATTTTCTCTTGACGACCTCGCGATGTGCTGATACCCCTCCGCCTCCCGTCGCGAGCATGGCGGAATTGGCAGACGCGCTGGATTCAGGTTCCAGTGGGGTAACACCCGTGAAGGTTCAAGTCCTTTTGCTCGCACCCTGAAGACCCCTCCCCCGAGGGGTCTTTGCTTTTGGGGGTTTGTCAGCGCCGCTGGCGCACGGCCTCGTAGAGGGCGACGCCCGCGGCGACGCTGGCGTTGAGCGAGGTCACCGGGCCCGCGAGGTCGATGCGCGCGAGGTGGTCGCAGCGCTCGCGCACGAGGCGTCGGAGCCCGCTGCCCTCACTCCCCACCACGAGCACCAGCGCGCCGCGCAGGTCGAGGTCGCGCAGCGAGACCGTGGCCTCGCCCGCGAGCCCCACGGCGGTGAAGCCCTCGTCGCGCAGGCGCTCGAGCGCGCGGGAGAGGTTGGTCACCCGGGCGATGGCGGCGTGCTCGGTGGCGCCCGCGCTGGCGCGGACCACCGTGGCGGTGACGGGGGCCGCGCGGTCTTTGAGGGTGATGACACCGTGCGCACCGAGGGCCACGGCGCTGCGCACGATGGCGCCGAAGTTGTGCGGGTCGGTGACCTCGTCGAGGGCCACGAGGAGCGGAGAGTCACTGCGCGCGCGGGCGTGTTGCAGCAGCGCGTCGAGGTCGAGGTAGGGGTAGTCGCCGCCGCACACGGCGATGACCCCCTGGTGCTTCACGCCCTTCGCGAGCGCATCGAGGGCGAGCGCGTCGGTGGGCTCAACGGTGAGCTTCGCGGCCTGCGCGAGCTGGATCACCTCGGCGAGGGCGCCGCGCGGCGACGCGTCGCTCACGTGCACGAGGTTGATGTTGCGGGGGTCGGCCCGGAGGGCCTCGGAGACGGCGCGAACGCCGCAGAGGATGCGCTTCATGACGGGGTGACGCGGGACGCTACCGCAGCGCGAGGCGCGGCGGCGCGGCGAACGTCACAGCCCGAGATCGCCGAGGTCGGGCTCGTTGCTTGAGCCACCACCCGCGGGGCGCGCGGCGCGGGGGCGGGCGCCCGAGGGACGCGGACGACCTCCCGAGGGGTGCACGGCGCTGGGACCCGCGGCGGCGGGCTGCGCGGCGGCGGCGGCGGCGGTGTTCATCGCGGCCTGCGCGGCGGCGGCCTGCGCGAGGGCGGTGCGGCGGGCCTGCTCGGCCTCCTCGGCGCGGCGGCTGTTGGCGGCCGACTCCGCGGAGAGGCGCTGGCGGTCAC
>JBILLI010000488.1:0-5928 GCA_044376155.1 Polyangiales bacterium | reverse complement strand
GTGACCCACGTCGACGGCTCCGCGCGCGTCCAGACGGTCTCGCGCCAGGATCACCCGCGCTTTCACGCGCTGCTCACGGAGTTCCATCGGTGCACCGGGGTACCGGTGCTGCTCAACACCTCGTTCAACCTCCGGGGCGAGCCCATCGTGTCGTCGCCCGACGACGCCTGCCGCACCTTCGCCCACGCGCAGCTCGACGCTCTGTTCCTGGGCCCCTTCGTCGTGTCGCGGTCCGAGCAGTCGGCCGCGGCGTTGGAGCGCATCGAGGCGCCGCGCCGTGTCGCCGACTGAGCCCCCGCCGAAGCTGGGTCCGCTGCTCTGGCTCGCGGCCCTCGCGCTGGTGTTTTCGGTGCCCTCGCTCGCGCAGGGCGCGGGCTCGCGGGGGCACGTGTTCGCCGCGGTGGTCGGCGCCGCGGTGATGGCCCTGCGCGTGCTCTGGCCCCGCGCGCTCCACCCCGCCGCCCGGAGGCTGTTGACCGCGCTCGACCGCGTGGGGACCGTGGTGTCGACGGCGCTGTTGCTGGGGATCTACGGCGCGCTGCTGGTCCCCTATGCGTGGGTCCTGCGGCGCGCGGGGCGGCTGCCCCCCCCCGACGAGCCGTGGCCCCCCGACGGTTCGGGCTGGACCGCGCTGGACGACCTGCCCCGGCACCGCCGCGCGGCCGGCTCGACGCTGGCATCACTCGTCGTGCGCGCGGGCGGGGCGGCCGCGCTGGTGGGCTTTCTCTGGCGCCGCCCGTCGTTCTTCCTCGTGCCCCTCGTGCTGCTCCTGCTGCTGCTCTCGGGGGTGGTGTTGCTCGGGAGCTCCGCGGGCCTGGGGCCGCTGATCTACACCCTGTTTTGAGCGCGAACGCGGACCGCCCGGTCGGTTGTCGCGCGCGGGTGCCTTGCGCCCAGGGCGGTGGGTGCGCTTGGCTCTCACGATGCGCCGAACGCTCCCGCTCGTGCTCCTCGCCGCCTGCTCATCCACGTCGGTGAACGTCGTGGACGGAGGCGCTTCGCCGGACCTCCCCGACAGCCTCACGACAACCGGGTGCGCGGAGCGTCCGCTACCCTTCGCGCCGCTCTCGACCCGCTGCGGAAACTTCGTCGACGGCGAGGGGCGCTCGGTGGTGCTCGTCGGCGTCAACGCCCGCGTCGATGGCGTGTTCGACGTCGACCTCGGGCCGGGGCGCGTGCCCCTGCAGGTGATCCCGAGCTTCTCCCTCGAAGACGCCCGCAGGATGCGCAGCGCTGGCTTCAACGTGCTGCGGTTGCCCATGCAGTGGTCGGGGGTCGAGCCCACCGAAGACGGAGGCTTCTCGACCGCGTACCTCGACCGCGTCGCCGCCGTGGTGGCGCTCTGCCGCGAGGCCGGGCTGTTCGTGCTCCTCGACCTCCACCAGGACGCGTACAGCAAGGAGATCGGCGAAGACGGCGCGCCGCTCTGGGCCATCGTCCCGCCGCCCGAGCGCCTGCTCGAAGGTCCGCTCACCGACCTCATCGCGCGTCGGGTGTCGCCCCAGGTGCTGCGCGCCTTCGGGACCTTCTTCGGCGACGGCGCCGACGGCGACCGGCTCCGGCAGCGCTTCGCCCGCATGGCCGCCGCGGTGGCCTCGCGCTTTCGCGACGACCGCACGGTGGTCGGGTACGAGGTCTTCAACGAGCCCGTCGCCAGCGACCCCCAGGTGCGTCGATTGAACCTCCTCGTGGCGCAGGCGATGCGCGCGGCCGACCCCTCGCACCTGATCTTCTTCGAGCCCGAGGTCACCTCGCGCAACCTCTTCGACCGCTCGCCCGTGCCCTCGGCGCCCTTCGCGGTGGCGGGGGGCGTCTACGCGCCGCACACCTATCCCCTCTCGTTCACCGGCACCGAGATGCAGCGCATGGCGTTCACGCGCGACACCCTGGTCCCGTCGGTGCGCAGCGCGCGCGACGAGGCGACGGCCTGGGGCACCCCGCTGGCGATCACCGAGTGGGGCTACGACCCCGCGGGCATTCGCGCCGACCGCTACTACGAGCTCATGCAGGACGTGCAGGGGGCCTACGGCGCCAGCGCGATGCTCTGGCTCTGGAAGGAGCGCTCGCAGGGGAGCTGGGGCATGCACCGCTGGGACGAGACGCGCGGCGTGTGGGAGGAGCGCGCCGAGGTCTTTCAATGGCTCGCCCGCCCGCGCCCCGTGGCCATCGCGGGCGACCTCCGGAGCTGGTCGTGGGACGCCACCACCCGCGTGTTCACCGTGCGCTGGGATCGACGCAACGACGTGACCGCACCCCACGAGCTCTGGCTCCCGCCGCCCGCGTCGGCCTGGACGCTCCGCTGCGAAGGCGCCGCGGACATCAACGTCGACACCGCGGGGCGAGCGCGGGTGCGCTGCGCGACGGGCGCGACGGAGCTCACCGCGACGCGCGCACTCTGAGGGCCCGCGCGCGACGGCGCCCGGCCGTCCGGGGGGCGCGAGCCTCCACCACCCGAGCGCACGGGTGGGCGACGGCGGTGGATGATCCTGCCTTGGCGACAAGCGCACGGGGCCTCCCCGAGGGCGTGAGAGAAGGTCGGCGCGGGCGGCGTATCGTTGTCGTGGTGAAGGCTTCGTGTGCGTTCAGTCCGAGGCTCCTGGGGGTGGCCGCCGCGCTCGCGGTCGTGGTCGGTTGCCGGGCCCAGACGCGCGTCGAGGCGGTGCGCGTGGGGTGGGCCCACCGCGGCGGCGGACACTGGATGGAATTGACGATGCCCTCCGTGGAGGTCGGTCCCGGCGGCGCGCGGCCGCAGTCGGTGACCCTCGCGGCGACCCCCCGTCTGCTGCACGGACGCGACAACGAAGGGCGCGTCGAGGCCGCCGTGCAGGTGCGCGCACCTCTGGCGCGCCCACCACACCCAGAACATGTGGGCCAACACCACCGAGCGCTTCGACCCGAACAACCCCGACCTGCGTCGAATCCCTTGCGGCCGAGGGTTCCACGTGCAGCGCTACGACGGTCGCGCCTACACCGAGTCGGCCTCGGTGGGACTTCTGGTCGAGGGCTGGTTCGGCGGCGTCGGTCAGTGGGTGCCCGACGGGCTCGACCGCTACGGGCAAGCGCGGCAGCGCCTCGCGGACCTGCGCCTCGCCGGCGGCGTCGCGACCGGGATGTTCGCGCGGGTGCTCCTGCCCTTCGGCGTCACGTTCAACGTCGACGGCGGCGTCTCTCACGAGGCCGAGGGCTTCGCGCCCTACGTCCGCGCGGGCGTCGGTGTGGCCTTCGATCTGCACGTCAATCGCCGCGAGCCGAGAATGCTCGACGCGCCCTGAACGACACCCCCGCGCCGCGGGGATCCCTCCCGTCGCCCGCTGGTTGGGCGCCTCGTGGGTCCGCGGGACTGCGTTGCCGCCGCCGCGGCGCGATGGCACCTTCGCCGCGCATGGGCCGCGCGCGAGAGACCACGGTGCTGCTCACGGGCTTCGAGCCCTTCGGCGGCGAGTCAGTGAACCCCTCGGCCCTCGCGGTGGCGCGCCTCGACGGCCTCACCCTCGCCGGCGCGCGCATCCACACCGTGGTGCTGCCGTGTGTCTTCGGCGCCGCCCGCCGTGCGCTCACCCGCGCCCTCGACCGCGTCGCTCCCGCGGTGACCGTCTGCGTCGGGCAGGCCGGCGGTCGCGCGGGCTTCGCGCTGGAGCGCGTGGCGATCAACGTCGACGACGCGCGCATCCCCGACAACCGCGGCGCGCAGCCCATCGACCGCGCGGTGCTGCGCGGGGGGCCTGTGGGGTACTGGTCCACGTTGCCCATCAAGGCCGCGGTGCGCGCGCTGCGCGACGCGGGCCTCGCCGCCGAGGTCTCGCAGAGCGCGGGCACCTTCGTGTGCAACCACGTCTTCTACGCGCTGATGCACGCCCTCGCGGCGCGCCCCGACGCCCGCGGCGGATTCGTGCACGTGCCCTATCTCCCCGAGCAGGCCGAGCGCGCGGGCGGCGCGCCGAGCATGTCGCTCGACGACATCGCCGCGGGGCTCGCGCTGGTGATCACCACGTCGCTCACCGTGCGGCGCGACCGACGCGATGAGGGCGGGGCGACGCACTGATGGCGCCGCGGCTGAGCTCCGGGCGCTGGCGCGGGTACTACGCGCAGATGGGCCAACGGTACCCGCAGGAGGTGGCGCTGGAGTTCGCCGACGGGATCATCCGCGGCGACGGCCGCGACGACCTCGGCACCTTCGCCATCGACGGGGAGTACCGCGCCGACGGCGACGAGGTGCGCGTGGGCTGGATCAAGACCTACGACGGCGCCCACAGCGTGTTGTACCTCGGCGCCCTGCGCGACCGGGGCATCGAGGGGACCTGGTCGCTGCACGGCCTCGCGGGGAGCTTCGCCCTCGCGCCGCCCGACGCGTGAGGAGCAGTGCGTTCATGAGCCATCCGAAGAGGCCGACCCGCGCGTCGGCCGCGCCCGCCGAGACCCCCGCCACGGCGCTCTCGGTGCCCATCGGCGACCGCGTGGTCGACGTGCTCGACCTCGCGCACCGCGCGGGGCGCCCCGTGCTGCTCGAAGGCCCCACGGGCATCGGCAAGAGCCAGGTGGTCGCGCAGTTCGCCGCGCAGGCCGGACTCGACGTCACCGTGCTCGACCTCAGCCTGCTCGAGCCCCCCGACCTCGTGGGCCTGCCCGTCATTCAGGGCGGGCGCACCCACTACGCCAGCCCCGCGGAGCTGCCCACTGAGGGGCGCGGGGTGCTGCTGCTCGAGGAGCTCAACCGCGCGGAGATCCCCGTGATGCAGCCCGCGCTGCAGCTGCTCTCGGCGCGTCGGCTGCACGGGTACACGCTGCCGCCGGGGTGGAGCTGCGTCGCGGCGGTGAACCCCGACGACGGGGAGCATCAGGTCAACGCCCTCGACCCCGCGCTGCGCGCGCGCTTTCTGCAACTCACGGTGCACGCCGACCGCGACGCGTGGCTGGGGTGGGCGCGACGGGCGAACGTGCACCCGGTGATCCTCGGGGTGGTCGAGGCCCACGACGATGTCTTCGAGGGCGCGCCGCCGCGGTCGTGGGTCTACGCCTCCGACGTGCTCCACGAGGCGCGACCCGCGGAGCTCGCCGACGAGGAGCTCCTGCGCATCGTGCTGCGGGGATACCTCCCGACCGCGTGGGCGGTGCACGTCGCCGAGGCGCTGCGCGGGGGCGCCGAGGCCGCCGCGGTGGACGTCGACCGCGCGCTCGATCCGGGCGGAGACGTCCATCTCGCCGCGGCGCTGAAGACGCTCAAGGACCGCGGCCGCATCGACGCCGTGGCCACCGTCGCCGCGCGCCTCCGCCGCCGCCTCGGGGGCGAGGCCCTGCGCCAGCGGGTGACCTCAGGCGCCATGGACTTCGCCGCCCTCGAGCGCCTCCTCGCGCCGCTCCCCGGGGACCTTCGCGCGCAGTGCCTCGACACGGCCGCGGAGTCTCCCGCCGCGGGCGCCTTCCTCGCGTCGATGGGGCACACCCCCGAGTCCCTCGCCGCGGGCTACGAAGGATCAGCGCTGCAGCGTGAGCTCCGCGCGAGCCGTTCGTCCGCCGCGCCGCACCGCGCGCGGGTGGTGGCGGTGGCGCTGCGGCAGTGGCTCGACGCGCCCCCCGACGCGCGCACCCGCGACGCGCGCAAACACCTGGGCGCCAAGGCCTTCGCGTCACTCGCCGCCGATGTGGGTCCGCTGGGCGACGACCTCGCGCGACGTCTCCGCGCCCCCGACCGCGCGGAGCCCGCGTGACCTTCGGCGCGCGCCTCGCGGCGTGGTGGAAGCGACTGCGCGGCGGCGCGCCCCCGCCCTCCATCACGCTCACCCCGCAGGCGCCCCGCGCGCGGCCCGGGTGGTTCGACGCGATGCTCACCGACACGGGCTTTCTCGCGCGCTATCCCGGCTACGCGGGGGTGCTCGCGCGCATGGACCCCGTGGCCACCGACTCGGTGCCGGTGATGGGCGTGGGCCTGCG
>JBILLI010000487.1:0-5929 GCA_044376155.1 Polyangiales bacterium | reverse complement strand
GCCTCGAGGGTGGAGAGGATCGCGAACTTCTCGATCTCCTCCAGCGCGGCCCCGGGGATGGGGGGCGGCGCGCCGAGGGAGGTGCTCGGGGCGGGGGCGCTCTCGCGCTCGCCCGGCGGCGCCGAGGTGGTGCTCACGCTGGGCGCGGCCACGGGCGCGTAGGGGAGCGACAGGTGCTCGCGGCCCACGTGGGACCCGGGGGTCATGACCACGGCGCGCTCCACGGCGTTCTCGAGCTCGCGCACGTTGCCCGGCCAGTTGTGCTGCGAGAGGGCCGACATGGCCTCGGCGGCGAAGCCCTCGATGGTGCGCCCCGCCTCCCGCGCGAAGCGCGCGAGGAAGTGGTTGGCGAGCATGGGGATGTCCTCGCGGCGGGCGCGCAGCGGGGGCAGGCGCAGGCTGACCACGTTGAGGCGGTAGTAGAGGTCCTCGCGAAAGCGCCCGTCGCGCACGAGGTTGGCGAGGTCGCGGTTGGTCGCGGCGATGATGCGCACGTCGACCTTGAGGGTCTCGTTGCCGCCGACGCGCTCGAACTCGCGCTCCTGCAGCACGCGCAGGAGCTTCACCTGGATCGCCGGGGAGATCTCGCTGATCTCGTCGAGGAAGAGCGTGCCCCCGTGGGCCATCTTGAAGCGCCCCTCGCGGCGGGTGTTGGCGCCGGTGAACGCGCCCTTCTCATGGCCGAAGAGCTCGCTCTCCAGCAGGGTCTCGGCGAGGGCGGCGCAGTGGAGCTTCACGAAGGGGCCGTCCTTGCGCGGCGAGGCCTCGTGAATGGCCTGGGCCACGCGCTCCTTGCCCGTGCCGCTCTCGCCCGTGATGAGCACCGTGGCGCGGCTCGGGGCCACCTGCAGGATGGTCTTCACCAGGGACTGCATGGGCGCCGAGGTGCCCAGGAGGTTCTCGAAGCGGTGCTCGTTGCGCACCCTCGCGCGCAAGAGGTTCGTCTCGGCGCGCAGGGCGCGGGCCTGCATCACGCGCTCGAGCACGAGGCTGAGCTCGTCGAGGTCCACGGGCTTGGTGACGTAGTGCTCCGCGCCGCCGCGCATGGCGCGCACGGCGTCGCCCACGGTGCCGAAGGCGGTCATCACCACGACGGCGATGTTGGGGTCGAGGGCCTTGGTGCGGTGGAGCAGCTCCACGCCGTCGATGCCGGGCATGCGCACGTCGGTCACCACGATGTCGGGCGGGTTCGTGGCGATGCGCTCGAGGGCCTCGTCGCCCGACGCGGCGGTCTCGACGGTGTACCCGTCCTCGGTCAGCAGCGTCGCGAGGGCCCGGCGCGCGGTGGCCTCGTCGTCGACGACGAGGAGACGCCCGCGGGGCGTACCAGGGTCGGAGGACGGGCGCGCGCTCGGAGTCTGGGCGGAGTGGCTCATGGCGGGGAATCTCTGAGCAATGGTCGTTCCATGATTCCGCGGTGCCCCCCGTGCGTACCCCCGAGGGAGGTGCTCCACTTGTCGCCGCGCATGGTCACTCGACGCTCGGTGCTGAGTCTCTTCGCGGCGTTGGCGCTGCGGGGGAGCGGCGCCGTCGCGCAATCGCCCGAGCCCTCGCTGCGCGTGGCGCAGGAGGCCGTGGCGGGCTCCCCCGTGCGGCGGGCGAGCGTGGTCGTCGACCTCCCGACAGCGTTCCCGCGGGTGGCCGCGCACCTGCTGAACTTCGCGGAGTACCCCGCGTTTCTGAGGCGCTTTCGCAGCGCCCGGGTGGTGCGCCGAAACCGCGCCGACACCGACGTGTACTTCGAGGTCGAGCTCCCGCGCTCCCTCGGGACATTCTGGTTCCTGCACCGCATGACCGTGCAACGCGGCGCCGATCACCTTGTGATCCAAGGGGTTTCGCGGGAGGGCAACGCCGGGCTCGTGGAGACCCTCGTGGACCTCCGCCGCACCGGCGAGGGCACCTGCCGCTTCTCGTTCTCGCTCTACGCCCTGCCCACCCTCCCGGCCCACCCCGACAGCGTCAGCCGCGTCCTCGTGAGCGCCGTCGAGGGCGGCGCCCAGGGCCTGCACCGCATCTCTCGCATCCCCTGACCCGCACAGCGTTCACCCAGCCACGCACTCCGTGCGCGGCGCTGACGCACACTGCGCGCCGGGGAACGCGCACGACCATTTCGCGCGCCGCGCTTGTGACGGGGTGCCACCCGTGTTACGCATGGCCCCTCAACTGGTTAAACCACTTGGTGGAGTGCTGGGATGCTGGCCGAGGTCGAGACGAAGCCGCGGGCCGTGGAGGAGGTGGTGCAGCGCCTTCGCGCGGCGATCCTTCGCGGGGACCACGCGCCGGGCACGTCGCTGCCGGGGGAGCGTGAGCTGTCGCTGCAGCAGGGGGTGAGTCGCCTGACCCTGCGCGCGGCCATCGGGCGGCTCGAGACCGAGGGGCTGCTGCGGCCGGTGCACGGCTCGGGCACGCGGGTGCTCGACTGGCGTGAGCGCGGCGGCATCGAGCTCATCACGCACCTCGCGGTGATTGATCCCCGGGGCTTTCCCGCGCTGCTGCGGGACCTTCTGGAGGTGCGTCGCGTGCTCGCGGTGGAGGCCATCGCGCTCGCGGCGCAGCGCTGCACCGAAGACGACCTCGCCGACCTGCGCGACCACGTCACCCGCCAGGCGCTGCTGGTGCACCACCCCGCGGGCTACATCGCCGCCGACCTCGCGCTGGCCCGTCGCCTCGCGCGGGCCACGGGCAACACCGCGCTGGTGCTGCTCGCCAACACCGTCACCGGGATGCTCGAGCGGCAACCCGCGATGGAGGTGGCCTTCCTCGTCGACGCCGCGGGCACCCTGCGCTTCTACCGCCGGGTGCTGCAGCTCCTGGGCTCTCGCGACGGGGAGCGCGCGCGCCGCCTCGCCGCGCGGCTCATCGCCCGGGTCGACCGCTCCCTGCTGGCGCGGATCTCTGCGCTCTTTGAAGAACCGACTGCGAACGGCGCGGCGAACGCGCCAGAGGTGACCCCATGAAGCTCACGCGATGGGAGCGCTCGTGGCTCCCGGTGTTGTTCTCTGCGTTCGTCGACCCTGACGCCGAGGGGGTCGCCGCCACCCCCGAGGCCGTGCGCTTCGAAGAGGCCATCGGGGTCGTGCTGCACGCGGCCTCGTTCAAGGGCGCCCTCGGGTGGCGCATCGGCGCGGCGGTGCTGATGCTCTCGCCCCTGCTGATCGACGGGCGCTTCGCGACCCTCGCGGGGCTCACCGTGCCCGAGCGCAACGCGCTGGCGGCGAAGGCCGTGTCGCACAAGCTCTTCGCGATCCGCGGGCTGTGCATGTTCCTGAAGGTCACCGTGGGGATGACTCTGTTCCGCGACCCCGCGCTGCGGGCGCGCTCGAACTACGACCGCCGACCCGACGCGGCCCGCGAGACCCCGCGGGTGCGCGCGCTGCCGGTGGTGCGCGCGACGGACGAAGCCGATGCGATGAAGGAGGCGGTGTGATGCGGCACCTCGATGACGTGGCGGATTTCGTGATCGTGGGCACCGGCGCGGGCGGCGCCACGGCCGCGCGGGTGCTCGCGGCGGCGGGGCACGACGTGCTGATGCTGGAGGAGGGGAAGTTCCACCGCATGCCCGACCGCCCGCGCGACATGATCGGCGCGATGAGCGCGGCGATGCGGGACTACGCGTCGAACACCACCGAGGGCTCGCAGCCCTTCCCGATCCTGCAGGGGCGCTGCGTGGGCGGCGCCACCGCGGTGAACTCCGGGATCATCTGGCGCCTCCCCGAGGACGTGCGCCAGCAGTGGATCGCCGAGTGGGGCCTCGGCGAGCTCGTGCCCGAGCGGGCGCTCTCGGACGTGTTCGACATCATCGAGCGCGACCTCGAGGTGGCCGAGACCGCGCCGCACCTCCTCGGCGGCAACGGCACGCTCATGGCCAAGGCCTGCGAGGTGCTGGGACTCCCCGGCAAGCCCATCACCCGCAACGCCGCGCGCTGCAAGGGCACCGCGATGTGCATGCAGGGGTGCCCGGGCGAGGCCCGGCAGAGCATGGACGTGTCGTATGTCCCGCGCGCGATGTCCGACGGCGCGCGGCTGCACACGCTCACGCGCGTCGACAAGGTGGACATGGAGTGGGGGCGCGCGCTCGGGGTCTCAGGGGCGCTGATCGATCCGACCGACGCGCACCGCACCGTGGGCACCTTCACCGTGCGCGCGCGGCGGGCGGTGATCGTGAGCGCGAGCGCGATCCAGACGCCGGTGATCCTGCGGCGCAGCGGGATTCGGGGAATGGTGGGCGAGCGCTTTCAGGCGCACCCGGGCTGCGCGGTCATGGGGCGCTTCAAGGACCCCGTGGGCATGGGCACCGGGGGCACGCAGACCTACGAGGTCCCGCTGCGCCACCGCGGGATGAAGCTCGAGTCCCTGGTGCTGCCGCCCGAGATGCTCTCGGCGCGCATCCCCGGCGCGGGCCCCGCGTGGCAGCAGCGCCTCACCGAAATGGACCACTACGCCCAATGGGCCACGATGGTCCGCATGAAGGCGAAGGGCTCGGTGCGTCCGGCGCTCTTCGGTCACGGGTCGAGCGCGCGGGTGGACTTCAAGCCCACGCGCGACGACCTCGACCGCACGCTCGAGGGCGTGACCCTGCTCTGCAAGATGATGTTCGCCGCGGGCGCGGTGGAGGTCTACCCCGGCGTCGCGGGGCTGCCCTCGATGCTCACGGACGTCTCCGAGGTGAAGGGCTTCGAGGGCTTCAAGCTCGAGCCCAAGCACGTGAACTACATGGCCTCGCACCTCTTTGGCACGGCCTGCGCGGGCCGTGATCCGCGGACCAGCGCCGTGCGCCCCGACCTGCGTGTGCACGACGTCGAGGGCCTCTACGTGATGGACGCGAGCGTGTTCCCGACGAACCTCGGGGTGAACCCGCAGCACTCCATCATGGCCCTCGCGTGGCGCGCCGCCGAGCGCCTCGCGAACACCGAGCGCCTCGCCGCGGTGGCGTGACCGCGCGCGACTTGTTGCGCACTTCGAGGATGGCGGTGCGCCGCGCCACGCGCCGCCCGCGCCTCACGCCCTGATCCCCGTCGTCACGCGCACCCACGCCCTTGCGCCCATGCCCTGTCGCCGTGCGCCCCTGCGCCGTGCGCCGTGCGCCCTTCCTGCCTCCCGCCTCCCTCCCTGGCGCCTCACACCGCGCGCCGCCGCGCGCCCTCCTGGTCCTCGTCCCGACGAGCGCCTTCACGCCGTGCGCCCGTTGCCCTCGCGCCGTGCTGCCCTCGGCGCGCCGAGCTCTCCGCACCGATCCCCACGTGCCGCGGGTCTGACTGTCATCCTGAACCCCAGCCTCGCGCTCGACCGCGGTCGGGGGATTCTGCACGCTGCCGAAGGACGCTCGCCTACCGCGCTTCTGCCTCAGGACAGATCACCAATCCGTGTTCGTTCTCAAGACACCATCACGACCCGTGGCCCCCATCCCCAGCCCTTCCCCCGAAGCGGGGGAAGGGTGGAGAACCCCTGCATCAGGAATGGTCCAGTTGTCGCGGCGCTCGTTGGACGATCCGTTTCGCCCTGCATCGCTCGTTCTTCATGCACGTGGACCATCTCTCGGCGAGAGGTTCACCACCCTTCCCCCGAAGCGGGGGAAGGGCTGGGGATGGGGGCCACGGGTCGCGATTGCACCTGAAGGACGATCACACTTCGAAAACGCGCCCCAGGTTGAACCCATCGAAGGAGATCGCTGAGAAGGCCCAACACGCGATCGTCGTCGGGGCGGGCGATGAGCATGTGCGGCCGGGGTTCAGTTCGATTGGAGGGGAGAACGCTCGCACGCTGCGAGGGGCCCGTGCGGGGGCATCCCGGGGGAATGAGTTTGGGGTGCGGCTCTTCTGCTGTCGTGTCACACGCCACCTCTTGCGAGGCCGCTGTGGTGGCCCTCATCCCCCAACCCCTTCTCCCGCCGGTGATCCGGCAGGAGAAGGGGGGGCTGAGACGCGCGGGA
>JBILLI010000486.1:0-5939 GCA_044376155.1 Polyangiales bacterium | reverse complement strand
TGCTCCTGGCGGGGGAGCACATGTTCGACGACGTGCTGCAGGACCTGCTCAAGCGCGGCGAGGCGCTGACGTACCCTGCGGGCGGCGCGGCGCTGGTGGAGTTCCCCTACGAGTCCATGCCCTTTCGGGTGGAGCTGCAGCTCTGGCGAATGAAGAAGTCGGGGGTGGTGCCCGTGGTGGCGCACCCCGAGCGGTATGTTCCGGTGCAGCAGTCCGAGGAGAAGATCGAGGAGCTTCGCGGGGCGGGCGCGCTGGCGCTTTTGGATGTGATGTCGCTGGTGGGGGCCTACGGGCGTCGGGCGCAGGCCTGCGCCGAGAAGCTCCTGGCGGCGGGGCACTACGCGGCGGCGTGCTCCGACGCGCACAAACCCGCGGACCTTCCGGTGCTCAAAGAGGCCCTGGAGGTCCTGCGGTCGAAGGTTGGTCACGAGGGATTTGAACGGCTCCTCATCGAGGGGCCACGTAGGGTGCTCGCGGCGTCACGTCCCTCGTGAGCGCCGAGGCACATCAGAGGCGGTGAGTGGAGCCATGAGCCTGATTGAACGTTTCAAGCGCTGTGAAGGGCGCGTGGTGGTCGTCGGTATCGGTTACGTGGGCCTGCCCCTGGTGGTGGAGTTCGCGAAGGCCGGCTTCCATGTCACGGGTTACGACAAGGACGACCGCAAGGTGTCCCTGCTCTCCCGCGGCGAGTCGTACATCGAAGACATCCCCACGGAGGTGCTCAAGCCCCTGGTCGCCACCGGGCGGCTCACGGCGAGCACCGACGAGTCGGTGATCCGCACCGCCGACGCGGTCATCGTGTGCGTGCCCACCCCCCTGAACAAGACGAAGGAGCCTGACATCTCCTACATCGTCAGCGCCACCGACGCGATCTGCCGGCACATCCACGACGACCTCGTGGTGGTGCTCGAGTCCACGACCTACCCGGGCACCACCCGGGAGCTCGTGGCCCCGCGGCTGGAGGCGGCCGGCGGGCGCATCGGCGAGACGGTGTTCCTCTCGTTCAGCCCCGAGCGCGTCGACCCCTCGAACCAGACCTGGCAGACGCACAACACCCCGAAGGTCATCGGGGGAATGACCCCGGCGTGCCTCGACGTGTCCGTGGCCCTGTACGGGCAGATCCTGCAGAAGGTCGTGCCGGTCTCCAGCACCGACGCCGCGGAGATGGTGAAGCTCCTCGAGAACACCTTCCGCGCGGTGAACATCGGCCTCGTCAACGAGGTCGCGGTCATGTGCAACAAGCTCGGGCTCAACGTCTGGGAGGTCATCGACGCGGCCGCCAGCAAGCCCTTCGGGTTCATGCCCTTCTATCCGGGCCCGGGCCTCGGCGGGCACTGCATCCCGATCGATCCGCTGTACCTGTCGTGGAAGCTCCGCGCGCTGAAGTACAACGCGCAGTTCATCGAGCTCGCCGACACGGTGAACTCGGGCATGCCCGGCTACGTGGTGACCCGCGTGGGGGAGATCCTCAACGACCACCAGAAGAGCGTGAAGGGCTCGAAGGTGCTGGTCGTCGGCGTGGCCTACAAGCGCGACGTTAGCGACATGCGGGAGTCTCCCGCCATCGACGTGATCGAGCTGCTGCACCAGAAGGGCGCGCACGTCAGCTACGTCGACCCCTACGTGCCCGTGTTCGACGAGGGGCACATCCACCTCAAGAGCGAGCCCGCCGACCTCGACGCCTCGGGCTACGACATCGTGGTGATCGTCACCGATCACACGCAGTTCGACTACAGCCGCATCTTGAACTCGGCGCCGGTGATCTTCGACACCCGCGCGGTGACCCGCAAGCTGAAGAACGTGCCGATGGAGAAGGTCATCCGTCTCTGACCGCCCTCGCGAGAGACGCATCGCCCCCGGTCGGCTGTGGTAGAAGCCCCGCGCGCCCGTGCCTGACCCCACCCCTTCAACTGCGCCCGCGATGCCGAGCAAGACGCCCGGCGCACCCATCACTCTCGCCCGGCTGATCCCGCGGCTCGTCGCGAGCCTCGCGGTGGCGGCGCTCTTCGTGCTGCTGATCCGGCGCGGCGGCGTGCCCGTGCTCCCGCCCGCGTCGGCCTTCGGGCAGGTGAAGTGGTGGACCGTGGGCGCGTACTTCCTCTCGCTCTTCGTCGTGCAGTGGTTTCGCGCCTACCGCTGGGACTACCTCCTGCGGCCCATCGCGAAGGTGCCCACGTCACGGATCATCACCATCGCGTGGGTGGGCTTCTTCGCCATCATGATGCTGCCGTTGCGCATGGGCGAGGTGGTGCGCCCCATCCTCTTGCGACGCGACGGCAAGATCTCGGGCTCGGCGGCGTTCGGCACCATCGCCGCGGAGCGCGTGCTCGACGGCCTCTTCGTCGCGCTGCTCCTCGTGGTGACCATGGCGGTAGTGCCGCACCCCGACCTCACGGGGGTCTCCTTTGGCGGTATCTCCGTGTCGGGCGTGCCCCGCGCGGGGATGATCACCGCGACGGTCTTCGGCGCGGCGCTGCTGACCCTGACCCTCTTCCTCGTGGCGCGAAGGCAGATGGAGTCGCTCACCCGGATGATCGTCGGGGCGGTGTCTCCGCGACTCGCCGAACGCCTCGCGCGCATGGTGGGCGACCTCGCCGACGGCCTGCGCTCGCTGCCCGACCCGAAGCTCATGGCGCCGTTCCTCCTGCAGACGGCGATCTACTGGGGGGTCAACGGGCTGGGGATGTGGTTTCTGGGATGGGGCTGCGGGCTGCCGATGACCCCGGGGCAGGGCTTCTCGGTGATGGGCGTGCTCGCGATGGGGATCCTGCTCCCGTCGGGCCCCGGTCTCTTTGGCGTCTTTCAGCTCTCGGTCTTTCTCGCGCTGCGGATGTACTTCCCGCAGGAGACCGTGGTGGGCGTCGGCGCCGCGTACGTGTTCATCATGTACGCCTCTCAGTTCGTCTTTCAGACCCTCACGGGCCTCGGGGCGCTGTGGTTCGGCCACATCGACCCCCGCGACGCGATGGAAGGCTGAGACCTACGCGCTGCGGCGCTGGGCTTCGTCGCGGGTGATGGTCAGCACCGCGGTGACTCCGTCGGCGCCGCGCCAGGTGATCGTCTCGCCGCCGCGAGACAGCTCCCCGGCGAACTCGGCGAGGTCGTCGGGGCACGGCGCGCCGAGGAGGGTCAGCGCGAGGTCGAAGTGTCGGCTGCGGCGAAAGGGCACCGCGTCGAGGCGGTCACTGCCCCCGAGCACCGCGTCGGCGGCGATTTCGCCCTGGCGGCGCTGCCCCGCAGCGTGGTCAAGGTGCAGCAGACGGCCGGTCACGGGGTCACGCCAGCGCGCGAGGTCCCCCACCGCGTAGATCCCGTCAGGGCCCACGCGCATGTCGTCGTCGACCTCGATGGGTGCGGCCGCGCCCACGCCCAGCGCGCCGAGAAAGCGCGTGTCAACGAGCGCCTCGCGGGCGTCGAGCACCAGCGTCGCGGGCACCGCGCTGCCGTCTTCGAGGTGGAGGGAGCTGCCGTCGAAATCTCGCGGCGCGCGGCCCTCCAGGATGGTGACGCCGTTCGCGCGGTGGGTCTCTTCGAGCAGTCCTGCGGCGCTCGTGCCCACGAGCTCGGGCAGCCGTGAGAGGTGCGAGGTCACGAGGGTGGTTGCAGGGCCCCGGGCGCGCACCGCCGCGGCGATCTCCCAGGCCGCGAGACCGTCGCCGATCACCGCGACACGGCGCGGACGACGGCGAATGGCCATGACCGCGCGGGCGTCTTCGACCGAACCCACGGCGTCGACCTCGCCGCGCACGTCCCCCGCGATGCCCGGCGAGGGCGCGAGGATGAGGGCGTCCCACCGAATTCGCGTGCCGTTGGAGAGCGTGGCCGTGTGGGCCGCGGGGTCCACCGCGATCACCCGGGGCGCGAGGGTCGCCGCGGGGGACGTCAGCACGCCGACGCGCTCTCCGAGGGCCACCGCGCTGCGCACCAGCGTGCGCGAGCCCCTGCGCTGCAAGCACTCCTGGGCCGCCTGGGCGGCGATGCTGGTGCCCACGACAAGCACGTGGCAAGTCTCGGTCAGCACAGGGTTCTCTTGCGTCGGATCATACACAGCGGCTTCATGCAGTGAGATGCGCGCGAGGGGCGTTTGGTTGCGGAATTTGAATACGACGCCCCATGAGCGTAGTCCGTGTGGCGAACGAATGCGCGCACGTAGCACCCTTCTCGCCGCCGTTGCCACGGTCGTCCTCACGGCCGCCGCCGACGCGCGCTCCACGCGCGACCAGCCGTTCTCCCGCGACAACACCTGGAACGCGGCGATCCGGCTCATCCGTGTGGACTACGGGTGCCGCATCACCGAGCGCGACCCCGAGAATGGGTACTTCACCTTCGAGTGGCGCGACGGGCGACGCACGGTGCCGGGGTCGATCGAGGTGATCCCCACGCAGGTCGATGGTCGGCCCGGCACGCGGGTCATCGTGCAGATCTCGGACATGCCCAGCTACGTCGAGTCGATGGTGCTCACGCAGCTCCGCCGCAAGCTCATCGCGGACTATGGCGAGCCCCCGCCGCCGCCGCGTCGCCCCGAGACGCAGATCCGGCCCGATCCTCCGCCGGGGAGTGATCCGATGGCGCCCGACGCCTCGACCCCGCCCGCATCGCCGTGAGTTTGCGCGCGGGGTGTGCGGCGGCCTACGGTGATTCGTCATGCCGCGGGTGAAGGAGAGCGAGGCGAGGGCGCGCGACGAGGGCGACGAGGTCACCGAGCGCGACACCAGCGCGGGGCCGAAGAACGTCTCGATGAGCGTGCCGCCGCCGCCGCCGCGTCCGCCCGCCGAGGGGCCGTGGCAGACCTACAAAGAGCGCCTCGCGACGCTCGCCGACATGATCATCGAGGCCCAGCGGCCCATTCGCATCCTCAACGCGCTGAAGTGGGAGGGCGGCGGGTGGGAGGCCTTTCGACGGTCGCGCTTCAAGGAGCTCCCGAAGGTCGACGCCGAGAGCTACAAGCGCGTGGAGCTGGGCTTCGACCCCATCGCCCGCGCGCTAGACTTCAACGACCTCGCCGACGACGTGCGCCGACAACTCGGGGCCGACGATGCCCTCGCGCGCATCCTCCGCGCGAGCTGCCTGGAGTACCGGGACGTCTGCCGCATGCTCGCGGTGCGCGGAAAGCCCGAGTTCTATGCGTACTCCCGGCGGCTCTACGGCTCGCCCAAAGACACCTTCGCCGACGGCCGCACGGCCGTGCGCGACATCGCCCACACGCTCTACAACCTCCTCACGAATCTCGACGAGGCGGCCCTCGCGCCCCCCGAGCCCCGGGACCTCGACGGCGCCACCGTGGTGGAGCTCCTGAAGGAACGCTTCGCGAAGTACTTCGGTGAGAGCGAGGTGAACGTGATGCTCGACGACGGGATCATCGCCGACGCCGCCGCGGGCAGCGATTACGTGAAGATCCGCAACAGCGCGAAGTTCAGCCTGCAGGACGTGAACATCCTCGAGGTCCACGAGGGCTGGGTGCACGTGGCGACGAACCTCAACGGGGCGAACCAGCACGTCGCGCGGTGGCTCGCCAAGGGCCCGCCCCGCACCACGGCGGTGCAAGAGGGCCTTGCCGTGCTGATGGAGGTGCTCACCTTTCGCTCCCACCCGCGGCGCGCGCGGCGGCTGAACGAGCGGGTCATCGCCATCGACAAGGCCGAAGACGGCGCGGACTTCATCGACGTGTTCGAGTGGCACCGCACCGAGGGCTACGAGGAGGAGGAGTGCTTCGCCGCGGCGCGCCGGGTGTTCCGCGGGGGGGTGCTGCACGGCGGGGCGCCGTTCACCAAGGACATCGCCTACACCAAGGGCCTGGTGACGAACTACCACTTCATCCGCGCGGCGATTCGGGCGTGCCGGCCGGAGATGATCCGTTACCTCTTCGTCGGCAAGGTGGCCCACGACGACGTGCCGGTGCTCGTGGCGCGGGTCTCTGACGGCGTCGTGCGACCGCCCAA
>JBILLI010000485.1:0-5943 GCA_044376155.1 Polyangiales bacterium | reverse complement strand
CGCCGAAGCCGTCGCCGTCGGAGTCGACGCTGCGGGGGTCGGTGTTGAAGGCCGCGCGCTCCTGGCCGTCTTTGAACCCGTCGCCGTCGGTGTCGGCGTAGGACATCGGGTCATCGAGGTCCATCTCGCGCGCGTCGGCCATGCCGTCGCCGTCGGTGTCGGCCACCGTGGGCAGGGTGCCCGTGGCGAAGACTTCAAAGGCGTCGGGGAGCGAGTCGCCGTCGGTGTCGGCGTTGTCGGGGTCGCTGCCGATGCGGCGCTCGGCCTCGTCGCTGAGGCCGTCGCGGTCGCGGTCGGCCCCCCGGCTGCCCGCGCGGTCACCGAGAATGACCCGGGTGGGGCGGGTGTTGGCGCGCGTCGCGGGGCCCGTCGCCCCGGGGTCGCGCATGCGCACGTAGGCCTCCGCGCCGTCGTACATGTTCGCGATGCGGGTGCGCTCGATCCACACGGGGTCGAGGTCGGCGAGGGCCGCGAGGCGCTGGGGCGACGGGGTGAGGCGGGGGGTCGGGCCTCGCGGCGCCGCGGGCTGCGCGAGCCGCGGCCCGGAGCGCGCCGGGGGAGGGGTCGTGCACGCGCCCAGGAGGGCGAGGGCGGTGAGGCAGGTGACCGTGAGCCCGCGGCGGGCGCGGCGGTTCGTGGGCATCGCTGTGCTTCCTTCTCCCGGGGACGCGAACGAGATCGCGTCGGGCACTCGACCCTACAGGGTCGAATCCGCCGCCACCATCGAACTACTTCGAGCGCCGTCGGCATTCCCCCGCCGCCCCTCACCTTGCGACGTCGCGCGGACCGTGGGACTCCCCTGCGCACCTGTGAGCGACGACGCCAGCCTCCCCGAACTCCCTGATGATGTCCCCGAGCACCTGCGCGAGCTGATCTACGGCTGCGTGCAGTTCGTCTATGGCGCCACGCGCATCGCGCTGGACCTCACGCCCGAGACCCTCCCGCTGCTCGACCACTACCTCATGACCGTGCGCGACCCGCGGCCCGAGATCGTCGACCTGGTCTCGCGCTCGGCGGGGGCGTACTTCGGCGAGGTGGTGCGCACGCTGTACCCCGCGCGGTGGTCCGCGCCCGTCGAAGACACCGCGCGCTGGCGGGTGGAGCTCGCGCGCTGCTTCGTGTGGTTCAACCCCGTGGACCTCGCCCTCGACGCCATGGGCCACGACGGCGGCGGTGCCTTTCACGTCGACGCCACCGAGCGCGACGCCCTCGCCAACGCGCTCACCATCCTCGGCGACGTCACCGAAGAGGACTTCAACCGGCTCTCCGTGCGCCTCGAGGTGCTCACCTCCCTGCACGACCAGGTCGTCGCGCGGCAGGAGGCCCGCGGCGAGTCTGAGGTCTTCATCGGCCCCGACGCGTACCACTCGGCCATCGACGTGCCCCGTCGACGGCTCTCGTAGTCATGCGCACGCGTCTCCTCGCGCTGGACCTCGACGGCACCCTGCTGCGCCCCGACGGCGACATCGATCCCCGCGACGTCGCCGCCATCGCCGACGTGCGCGCCGCGGGCGTGCGCGTGACCATCGCCACCGGGCGCATCGCCACGGGCGCGCTCCCCACCGCCGCGCGGCTGGACCTCGACACCACCCTCGTCTGCGCCGAGGGCGCGGTGCTCGTCGATCCCCAGACGGGCGCGGTGCTCTACCACCGCCCGATGCACATCACGTTGACGGAGACCGTCACCGAGGCCTTCGATCGTCACGCGCTCGACGCGTTCTGGTTCCTCCACGACGAGATCCACGGGGAGCACGGCGGGGCGGATCTCTTGCGCTACGTCGAGACGTGGTCCCCGCGGGTGACCCTGCACGACGCGCTCAGCGAGTCGGTCGCGTGGGAGAACCACCGGCACCAGGTGACCATGGCCGTGGGCTTCGGCACCCGCGAGGCCGTACAGCTCGCCCACGCCACCGTCACCGACACCCACGGCGACGAGCTCCTCGCCGTCACCTTCCCCGCCTCGCGCACCGAGGACCGCTGGACCCTGCTCACCCGCAGCGCCCGCACCGACAAGGCCACAGGCCTCGCGCAGGTCAGCGCCGAGCTCGGCATCGCCCCCCACGAGGTCGCCGTCGTCGGCGACTGGCTCAACGACGTGCCCATGTTCGCCTGGGCCGGGCGGAGCTTCGTGATGGGACAGAGCCCCGACGAGGTGGCCCGCCACGCCTCCCACCGCCTCCAGGCCACCAGCCGCGACGGCGGCGGTGTCGCCGAAGCCATCCGCGCGATCCTCGCCGACCTCGCCTGACCGCAACGCTTGCGCCCCATCCGGGGGGCGCTGCATCGGATGCGCCGCGTCGCGTGGATGCGAAGCCGTGCTGTGCGCGAAGCACGCACGAAGTGCCGCGAATGTATGGGCTGGCATTGAGTCTGCACAGGGCTGACGCGCACGGTCGTCGCGTCAGACGCGGTTGGAGACTCCCACGCGCGGTTGCGGGGAGAGCTACCGGTCGGAGCGTTCGCGGCGGTTATTGCGGAGGCGAGGCCATGGGTTCGCTCGGTTCAGTGACTGCGCTTGAGGCGTATCGGCACTCCCTCGCCGGGGTCACCCCCCTCAAGGCCGAGGAGGAACGCGCCCTCGCCGCCCGCTGGCGCGCGGGGGATCAGCGCGCGGGTCGGCGGATCATCGAGGCCTCGCTGCCCTTCGTGATCACCATCGCCGCCGAGTACCGCCGCTGGGGCGTTCCCCTGGAGGACCTCATTCAGCAGGGCAACCTCGGGCTGTTGAAGGGCGCGGCGCGCTTCGAGCCCGAGCGCGAGTGTCGGCTCATCACCTACGCCGTCTACTGGATCCGCGCGGAGATTCGCGAGTACGTGGTGCGGGGCTACCGGGTGGTGCGCATCGGCGGGAGCAAGGCCGAGCGCCGCGCCCTGCGCGCCTACCGCCGCACGCGCGAAGACGACCCCGCGCGCCTCGCAGAGATCGCGGGCGTGAGCGAGGCCCACGCGCAGCGGTTGATGCCCATGCTCAAGCACCGGGACATGTCCCTCGACAGCGCGCCCGACGGCGAGAGCCCCGCGGTGGACCGCCTCCCGGCCGACACCGCCAGCCCCGAGGACGACTGCCTCCACGCCGACGGCGAGCATCATTTGCGCGCGCGGGTGCAGGACGCGCTGCAGGGGCTCTCCACGCGAGAGCGCTGGATCCTCGACCATCGGGTGCTCTCGCGCGAGGACGAGGGCGAGACCCTCGAGGCCCTCGGCCGTCGCCTCGGGGTCTCCAAGGAGCGCGTGCGCCAGCTCGAGGCCCGCGCGCTGCAAAAGCTCCGCGGCGCCCTCGGGGACCTCGCGGACCACGCCGCCTGAGTTGTACCCTCCGCGTCCGTGGAGCCCACGGAGACCGCCAGCACACCCCCCGCAACGCCCGCGTCCCTCCCGTGGTCCCCCACCGAGCGCGCGCTGCTGCTGAGCATCGCCCTCTGCGCCGCGGTGGCGCTGCACCAGGTGTTGGCCATGCTGCGACGGATCTGAACGGTGCCCGCGCGGTTGGAGCGTCGCTTCGTCACCGCCGCGTCCCTTGCCGTGGCGCTGACCTCCCTCGGGGTGCTCGTCGTCGCGGGGGTCATCGACCACGTCGATGCCGAGCGGGACCAGCTCCGCGCGCAGCACCAGCGCGCCGGCACCGCGAGCCTCGTGCGGGCCCGCGATGACCTCTGGCGCGACACCCGCGCGGGCGCGGTGTTCACCCTGGCGCGCGCCCTCGACGCCCGCCCTGTCAACAGCCCCATCGCCCCCGCGCTCCTCGACGCCCTCGCGCTCCTCCCGCCCCACCTGCGTCCTCGGGTCACCGAGGTCCTCGACGCGCGAGGGACCGTGCTCGCCACTTCGTCGCGCCCCTCTCCCATCGGGCACTGCGGCGCCTTCGTGCACCCCGAACCCCTGCGCGCGGGGTCTGCGCGGGTCGTCGCGACCTTCGACCTCCCCTGCGCGCCTGTCTCCCCCGAGGTCATCCCTCCCCCTGCGCGCCGCGACCCCTCGCTGCCCCTCGCGCTGCTCTTTCTCCCCGCCCTCGCCGCGGCCCTCGCGGTGGCCCGCACCGCCCGCGGGGCCACGCGCAGAATCCGCGTGCTCACCCTGGCCGCGGAGCGCGTGGGCAACGGCGACCTCACGGCCCAGGTGCGCCCCCGCGGCGACGACGAGCTCGACGAGCTCATGCGGACCTTCAACCGCATGGTCGAAGAGACCCGGCTCACCCGCGAGCGCGTGGAGTACCTCCAGCGCGTGGCGGCGTGGCAGGAGTTCGCCCGACGCCTCGCGCACGAGATCAAGAACCCGCTCACCCCCATCCAGCTCGCGGTGCAGGAGGTGGCGCGCAAATACCGCGGGGACGATCCCAAGTTCCAACGCACCCTCGACACGGCCCGGGAGGTGGTCGAAGAAGAGGTCGCCACGCTCCGTCGGCTGGTCACGGCGTTCTCGGATTTCGCCCGGCTCCCCGACGTGAAGCCCTCGCCGGGAGACCTCGCGGAGTTCTTGCGCGACATGGCCAGCGCCCGCGCGCTCCTCGACGAGGCCGCGGGCGACGCCGAGGGTCCGCGCCCCATCCTGCACTTCGACCCGGGCACCCGGGCGATCCCCGTGGCCCTCGACCGGATCATGCTGAAGCGCGCGTACGAGAACCTCGTGCGCAACGCGATGCAGGCGATCGGCGCTCGCGAGGGCAACGTCTGGGTGCGCGCCGAGGTGCGGCGGGTGGAGGTCCCTGTGGGCGACGGAAGCTCCGCCGAACTCGTGGACCAGGCCTGGCTCGTGGTCGAAGACGACGGCCCGGGGGTGCCGAAGGAGAAGCAGTCCGAGGTCTTCGTGCCCTACTTCACCACCAAGAGCGAGGGCACGGGGCTGGGCCTCGCCATCGTGCGCAAGATCGCCCTGGACCACGACGGCGACGTCGGCTGCGACGACCGCCCGGGTGGTGGCGCGCGCTTCACCCTCACGCTCCCGCTGCGCGATCCCGCCCGCAAGCCGCGGTGGTCCTTCGTGACCTTCTCGCGCTGAGAACCACCGTTGGCGATGACCCCGCGAACCCGGGGTGACAACGGCCTCCTCGAAACGTGGTATTCCCGCACGATCCTCGCGTGGTCGCAGCCTTGCACCGCCGCCCCCCACAGGTGATCCCATGAGCACAGCCCCCCGTCTCCTCGCCGTCGCCGCCGTCGCCACCTCCCTCCTCGGCTGCGGTGACAGCCGCGTGCTGGTCGCGGGGAGCGTCGAGCTCACGCTGCAGCAGCTCGGTCAGCCCGACGGCAGCACGGGATTCACCTTCCCCGAGAACACCGTGGTCGAGGCGAACCCCTCGGGCTCGTGCAGGGTGACCGCGGGCCGCGGCGAGGTCTTTCTCGAGCGCGTCGGCGGGACGGGCGACGGGCTGCGCTCGGTGCGCGTGGTGATCCCGCCGGTGAGCGCCACGGGCAGCGAGCCCTCCACGGTGACCTTCGTGGTGGGCACCACGTCGTTCAGCAGCAGCGCGTGCACCGCGATGAACACCGTCACCCCCAGCGGCTCGCTGCGCGAGGTGAGCATCAACATGGACTGCAGCGGCCTGCGCGCCCAGGGCGACGTGCGCGCCGTGGCCGCCCGCGTGCGCCTGCGCCTCGCGAACTGCACCACCCAGTGACCCGTCGGCGGTTCACTCGCCGGGTGAACCGTTTACTCGCCGGGTGAACGCGCCCTCGGAGTCGCGGGGGCTACTGCGCGGCGGGATCCGCGAGCCAGGCGGCGAGCTCGGGGGCGGAGAGGTCGAGAACAACATCTCCGAGGCGGTCAGCGCCGAGGGACTCCAGGCGCGCGAGGACCACGGCGCGCTCATGCTCGGAGAGAGCGCGGTCGAGGCGGCGGGAGAACTGTCGCAGGAGGGGCGCGAGGCCCTGCTGCATGCCCTGCTGCATGCCCTGCTGCATGCCCTGCTGCACGCCGCGCAGCTCACCGCGCAGCTCTCCGCGCAGC
>JBILLI010000052.1:0-19976 GCA_044376155.1 Polyangiales bacterium | reverse complement strand
CGGGAGTCTTACACCAGCGGCGCATGAGGGTGCTACCGTGCGCTCCATGCGAACCCTCGTTCTGCTGGCCGCGTCGCTCACGGCGGCGTGCGATGGCGCCCGCGTGTACATCGCCCCGACCGATGGGAGTGCGATGGATACCCCTGCGGCGCAAGACCTTGTCGCCCCGCAAGAGCTCGCTGCCCCGATCGACGCCGCACCGCCCGTCGACGTCCCGGTCGCTGTCGACGTCCCGGTCGCCGTCGACGCACCGACGCCGATGGACGTCCCCGCGGTCCCGATCGACCGCCCGACGTCGACGGACGCGCCGACTGCCATGGACGCGCCGCGCATGGACGTGGTGGCCGTGGTCGACAGCGGACCGCGCGACGCCGCCGCGCCCGATCTGGTGTTGGGGGACATCGCCCGCGACGGCGCGCCGTCGGGCGTCGGCGCGGGTCTCTCGCCCGATGCGATCCCCGACCGGAGGGTGACGTGCGACGCGACCACCGCGGCGCGAACGCCGAGCGTGGTGGCGGGTTCCCCCGATCGGATCCTCTTGCGCGGCAGGGTGATCGCGTCGTCGGGGGTGATCGCGCAGGGCGAGGTGCTGGTGGTCGCGACCGGCACGGGCACGTCGCGCGTGGGGCGCATCACCTGCGTGGCCGCGAGCTGCGCGGGGCGCGCGGGCTACGACGGCGCGACCGTGGTGCAGACCGCCGGGGTCATCGCCCCCGGGCTCGTCGATACGCACAACCACCCCCAGTACAACTGGCTGCCTCCGTGGATGACCCCGCGGCTGTTCCAGAACTCCGACCAGTGGCAAGCCGTGGCGGAGTACCGGGCCTTCACCCAGCCCCTGCGCGACAACGAGGGCACCTACACCTGCGAGATGGTGAAGTGGGGTGAGCTGCGCTCGCTCTACGCCGGCACGACCACCCTGCAGGGGGTGCCCAACCGCACGTGCGTGACCCGCACCCTCGTGCGCAACATCGAGTACGGCGCCGACTTCGAGGGCGTCGACCGCCACCGCCCGAACACCCTCGGCATCGCCACGGTCAACGCCATGGACGCGATGGACCTCCGGGCCGACATGGACTCGGGCGCCCTCACCGCGTACATCCTGCACCTCGGAGAGGGGATCAACGAGTCATCGCGCCGGGAGTTCGACCTGATGCTCCAGCGCAACATGCTCGCGGGGCCCATGGTGATCATCCACGGCACGGCGCTGGGTCGTCCCGAGTTCGAACTCGTGGCGCGCGCGGGTGCGAAGCTCGTGTGGTCGCCGCGATCCAACGTGATCCTCTATGGGCGCACGACCGACGTGGTCGCGGCGATGGACGCGGGGGTCCCCGTGGCCCTGGCGCCCGACTGGACCCCCTCGGGCGGGCCCAACCTGCTCTCGGAGATGCGCTACGCGCGGTATGTCTCGCGCACGGCGCTGAACAACCGCCTGACCGACCGGATGATCTTCGAGATGGCCACCCGCAACGCCGCGCTCGCGGTGGACCGCCCGCAGGTGGGCGAGATCGCCGAGGGGCGCTACGCCGACCTCATGGTGATTCCCGACCGCGGGTGCGACGCCTACAGCACCGTCGTCGACGCGCCCACCGCGGACCTGCGGCTTGTGCTCGTCAATGGCCGACCGATGTACGGCGACGCCGCGGTGATGAACGCGATGCCCGCGATCCTGCGCGACCGGTGCGAGGCCGTCACCGCCTGCGGGCAGGGAAAGTCCGCGTGCGTGGCCCTGGCCGACACCACGAACCTGCTCTCGCAGACCGCGGCCGAGATTGAGTCGCGGCTCCGCACCTTCGCGACGCCCTATCCGCTGGTCCCCCTCTGCCCTTGACCCGCGGCGCGGCCGGAGCGTAACTCCCGGCGATGAAGAACGAGACCCTCCGCGCGATGATCTCTGCCCTCGACGACGTGCGCGCCGACGGCGACACCTTTCAGATGGGCGACAACTGGGATTTCACCCTGCACACCGCCCACCGGCAGGGCGGGATGCAGATCACCCATGTCACCGCGCTCACCCTGAAGGGTGAGCACGTCGTCGTGACCACCTCGAAGGGCTCGCGCTTCGTGCTCGATGTCGAGGGGATCTTTGGCTTCGGTCAGGAGCCCGTGAAGGGCGAGCGGAGCGGGCGG
This sequence comes from Polyangiales bacterium, assembly GCA_044376155.1. Taxonomy (GTDB): domain Bacteria; phylum Myxococcota_A; class Polyangia; order Polyangiales; genus JAWKRB01. Next base: position 17,846 of record JBILLI010000052.1, on the reverse strand, counting down.
CGGGCGGGCTTCGCCTGATCCGCGGCCCGGGGGGGCGCGGGGTCAGCGAACGATGACGGTGCCCTGCACGCCGCCGTAGGGCATGCCCGCGCCGCCGTTCACGACCACGCCCGGCTGCTGGTAGTACACCGGCTGCGGGCGCACGAACTGCGGCTGGACGTACTGCGGCTGGACGTACTGCGGCTGCGCGAAGAAGGGCGCGCTGCGCGCGTAGTACCCCGGGCGGTAGTAGGCGCCGCCGTAGTTGCCGCCCTGGTAGTACACGGTGTTGGGGGCGGCCATGGTGGCGTAGCCGTACTGCCCGTACACCGCAGGCTGCGGATGGGCGACCATGCAACCGCTGAGGGCGACGGTCGCAGACGCGACGACGAGCGAGGCGGTGAGGGCGCGGAGTGCGGTGTGGTTCATGGCTCGAATCCTCTCCCCTCCGCACCCGGATCGACGACCCGGGGGCCTATGAACGCCGGCTGCGGGAGGGTGCGCGAGCGGCGGACGGTAACGCGGTGATCTTGGCACCGACGCGCGCAGGGCGCGAGGCGACAGCCAGTGGTGATACGCGATCGCCCACGAATTCTTTCAGCCGCGCACGACGTGGTCTCCCTTGCCCGGTCAATTTGTCCGGTGCTATCACCCGAACCGCGATGCGGACGACGGGATCCGACGGCGACCTCGCTGAGCTACGACGACGCGCGGAGCAGGCGCTCGCGGCGGCGCGCCCTCGCCCGCAGGTGGAGGCCGCGCTGCGCGCGCTCGCCGAGAAGGCCCCCGACGGCTCCGACGACGCGCGCTTCGCGCACCGGCAGCTGGCCGAGCTCGTGCTCGAAGAGTCGCCGTGGAGCGCCGCGCTTCACCTTCGCCGCGTGCTGCAGCACGACGACGCCGACGACATCGCCCACGCGCTCATGGGGCTGTGCCAGGCGCTGCAGGGGAACTACCGCATGGCGGTGGGCTCCTACCGCCGCGCCGTGGCGATCTCGCCCGGCAACCCCTGGTACAACCACAACCTCGGCCACCTCCTCGACGTCGCCGTGGGCACGCCCAACGAGGCGCTGGCGTACCTCCGCAAGGCCCATCGCGCGCAGCCGCTGCAAGAGGAGGTGGGCGCGTCGTTGGCGCACTGCCTCGGTCGCGTGGGCCTCGCGCAAGAGGGGGCCGAGGTGGCGCGGCGGCTCCTCGCGAAGCACCCTCACCACGACGACCTGAAGAAGCTCGCGGCGTGGCTCGACCAGGGCGCGCCCGCGCGCGGCGCCGAGCCGAAGGTGTCGCTCTCCAGCATTCCGTCGTCTCCGCGGGCGGCCTCCGAACCGCGGGAGCTCCCCTCGCCCGACCTCGCGATTCAGGGCGCGGTGCGAAAGTCTCTCCGCGCCGCGGGCATGCCCGACGCGCTGCTCGACCGCGCGCTGCGCCTCTGGACCGACCTGCGCGCGGTGGCGCGTCGCGAGCGCGATCCCCTCCCCTCCAACGCGTGGGCCGCCGCGATCGAGTACGCCCTGGCGCGGGTCGACGGGCGCGCGGCGTCGCAGCGAGAGCTCGCGCAGCGGTACAGCATTCATCCCAGCACCCTGAGCACGCGCTACCAGACCCTGCGGGCGCTGCTGCAGCTCGCGCCGCGCGACACCCGCTACGGCACCGCCGAGCGCTGAACGCTCAGCGGCACTGCGCGTTCAGCGCCGCGAGGTCCTCGTGGCAGACAGCGCAGGGGCGCGCGTTGGCCCGCAGGAGCGCGCCGCACCGTGCGGAGAAACCAGGAGGATGGGGCGAGAACCCGCCGCCGCCGAGCGCCCGGGTGGCGTGACAGACCGCGCAGTCGCGCTCGGCGTGGCACGACACGCAGCTCGGGAGCGCGCGGCGGGCTTCGGCGCCGTGGTGACGCGCGGTGACCGGGCCCTCGACCCACACCGACGCGGGCGGGTGCACGCGCTCGGTGGGCCGCGCGCCGAGCGGCGCCATCGATGTCATGCCCAGCCGGGTGTGGCACGCCACGCAGAAGGTCGCCGCGCGGTGGCAGGTGCCGCACTGGTTCGCGTTGATGCGCGCGTCGAGGCGGTGCTGCGAGAGGTAATCGTTGGGATGCGCGCGGCGGTCGCGCACGCGGCCATCGTGGCAGGCCGCGCACTCGTCGTCGCGGTGGCACACGGCGCAGCGGGACGCGTCGGCGGCGGCCGTGGCGCGGTGGGTGAACCAGAAGTCCGCGTCGTGGTGAAGGCCCTGCATCCAACGCGGCGGGTTGAGCCGTCCCTCGGGGAAGACCCCTCGCAGCACGCCGTCGGCCTCGGTGAGGTGACACGTCGCACAGGCGTCGGGCGCGCCGCCGGGGCGGTGGCACTGCAGGCACTGCTCCATGCGCGGGAGTTCCAGTCGCGTCGCGAGGTCCACGCGGTTCACGTTGGCGTGGCACGACTCGCAGCGGCCGTCGCGCGCGAGGTGCCGCGCGTGGGAGAAGCGAATGCGCGCGGGCGGAACGTCAACACGGGCCGCGCGCTGAGGGTCGGCGGCGCGCCAATCGGTGTGGCACAGATCGCAGCCCGGGGCGCCCGCGTCGCCGGTCGCGCGCGGGTGCGCACGGTCGATGGCGTGGCAGGGCGCGCAGGCCGACTCGGGGGGGATCAGGCGGTCTTCGACGCGATCGCTGGTGCGCGCGGCGGCGTGGCAGCGCACACACGCGACGCCCGGCAGCGCGAGGTGCCGCGCGTGCGAGAAGCGCAGCGGGATCGACTGCTCGGGATAGATCACCCGCGAGGGCGCGCGCGCGTCGATGCCGGGGACCGGGGGGCGAATCTGCGCCCAGGCCACTCCGACGAGGGTGGCGACGAGCAGCGCGACGAGGGGCGCGAGTCGGTTCACAGCGCGCTCCGGAGCTCGAGCACGGCCACGGCGCGCACGCGGTGGCCGACCAGTCGGTTCACATCGTCTTCGACGCTCGCGGTGACCGTCGCCACGCGCCCGAGTCGCAGGCTCAACCCCGCGAGCACCGCGAACGAATCGACGTCGCGCGCCGGTCGCAGCGCGTCGCCCACGGACCAGTACGACAGACCCACGTCGGCCCGGAGCCGCTGCGCGATCACCCAGGCGCGCCAGGTCCCGTCGACGCCCGCGCGCCACCCGGGCCCGCCGCCCTCGCCCGTCGCGCTCACCGAGAACTCGTGGCGCGCGCGGCGGTAGTGCCAGCGAAGTCCGCCGCCCGCGGCCAGCGCGTCGTCGAGCGCGGCGTCGGTCTCGCTGAGCGCGTATCGGCGAAGCACCATCGAGGCAGTGACGCGCATGTGCGGGCCCCAGGGGACCTCGGCGTGGGCGCGGAGGTCATCGGTGGGGTCGACCCAGAACGACGACCAGATCGACGCGAGGTCGAAGGTCGGGCGCGCGCGAGACAGCTCCACCCCGAGGCCATGGCCGCGTGGTCCGAGCCATTCCACCGCGAGCGAGGCCGCGCTCACGCTGCGCTGGGGCACGGCGTAGACGAGCTCCGCGAGCACCCGCGTCGCGCGAGAGAGCGAGAGCGACGCCTCGGCCGAGGCCTTCTCCTCCGAGACCCCCTCCGCCGTCCACACCCTCCGCCACGCGACGCGGGCGCGCAACGGACCGTCACCCGCGGTCTCCAGCGCCGCGGCCACGACCCCCGCGAGTGCACGGTCGAGCACCTGCGGGGCGAGCGTGGGGTCCCACTGCCCGCGGTCGACCCGGGTGAGCCCGTCGCGCTCATAGCGCCCGTTGGTCAGCGGAAACCCGCTTCGCGCCTCGAGTCCCCCGTAGGCCTCCAGCACCGCGAACTCGCCGAGGCGCAGGCGCGCGCGGGCGCCGTCGAGGAGCATGAAGCCCATCGCGTCGACCACGAGCTGACGGCCCAGGCGGAGGTCGAGGCGGCGGCGTCCGATGCCTTCGAGGTCGACCCACGCGAGGGGGAGATCGAGTGCGCGGCGGGCGAAGAGGGGAGAGAAATCCGTGCTGCGCGCGGTGTTCAGCTCGTCGAGGCAGCGGTCGGTGCCCGGGTCACACGCGCTGCCAAAATCGCTGTCGATGCGCAGGCGCGCGCGAAAGGTGACGCGCACGCCGTTTCGGTCCGAGGGCGGCGCGACGCCCGCAAGGGAGAGCGTCTGCGTGAGCCGTCGCATGGAGAGCACGGGCGCGCCGCTGAGGCCGCGCACCTGGTAGCCCTGCGTGAGCGTCTCCGCGCGCAGCTCGACGTCGAGCGCGCGCGCCGCCGCGCCGCGGAGCGCGAGGCCCGCGGCCAGCACGAGGCCGCGCGCGATCGCTCCCCGGCGCAACGGCGCGACCGGATCAGCCGCCGACCTTTTGACCGCCGAAGCGCTCGATCAGCGTGTCGTCGTAGTGGTCGGCCACCACGCCCACGCGCTCGATGAGCCAGCCCACCTCGGTGGGCTCGAGGTCCACGGTGCGGCGCTCGGCGACGACCATGACGCGTCCGTCGAGGGCGCCGAACTCCACCGCGCCGAGGCCACGGGCGTTGAGCTCCAGCAGCTTCTTGTAGAGCGCGAGCTCGTTCGCGGGGTCGGCCACCACGATGGGCGCCGCGACGCGCAGCCACGGCGACGGCTCGCCGTCCTTCGGGGTGCGAATGAACACCGCCACGCCTGCGCTCCCGCGGCGCAGCGACCACGCGCGGAGGTTCCCCGGCGGCGCCTCGACCCGCACCGTCTCGGCGTCCACCCCGAGGCCCGCGATGGCGCCCTCGATCAACCCCACCGCCCGCTCGATCTCTGCGCTCTGCTCCACGCGTCTCTCTCCGTCGTTCGAATCGCCCGCGGGGCGCATCTCGCAACGCCCTCCGCGCGCTTGTCAAGCCATCGCCCCTGCGGCGCCGCAGGTGCCCCGCGCGCGAGAGTCTGCTACGACCGCCCCGCCGTGGACACCCCGCCGCCCGTTGACGCTCCGCTGTCACAGAAGCCCTACACCACCCGGCAGGTCTACGGCACGCTCGCGGCCATCGCCTTCGGCATCGTGCTGATGATGGCGTCGTGCTGCGGCGCGTGGCTGCTCTACGTGCAGGTCCGCAGCGATCGCTGAGCCGTGGCGTCCATCTCCGACGCGCTGGTGGGCATCGCCCTGTGCGCCTTCGTGGGGGCCGCGCTGCCGCGGATTCGTCCCGACCTCGTGGACCGCGAGAAGGCTCCGGCGTTGCTCGCGACGCTGGTCACCGAGGTCACGCTCCCCGCGCTCTCGCTGAGCGTGCTCTCCCGCGCGCCCCTCCCCGCGGGCGCGGCGGGCGCGCTGATCCCGTCGCTGATCTCGCTCGCGGTGGTGCTGGCCCTCGCGTGGGCGCTCTCGCGCGCGCTGGGGTTCTCGCGCGCCGTCACGGGCGCGGTGCTGCTCACGGCAGGCTTCAGCAACACGGCCTTCGTCGGGCTGCCGCTGACGCAGGCCCTCTTCGCCGACCCCGACTACCTCCGCGCGGCGCTGCTCGTCGACACCGTCACCACCACCCTGGGCCTGTGGACCCTCGGGGTGGTGCTCGCGCACCGCTTTGGGGGCGGCTCTGTGGGCATGTCGGGGGCGGGCGTGCTGCTGCGTCCGGCGACGCTCTCGGTGCTCGTGGGCCTCGCGTTGGGCGCCGCGCGCGTGCCCCTGCCCCCTGCGCTGCTGTCGGCGCTCGACCTCCTCGGCGCGGCGACCACTCCCCTCGCGTTCATCTTCCTCGGGATGCGGCTGGACCTGCGGGGCGCCTGGTCCGCACGAGGCCCCATCGCGGTGGTGGTGGCGATGAAGCTCGCGGTCATGCCTCTGGTCGCGGCGCTGTCAGCGCGGACCCTGGGGCTGCACGGCGCGGCCGCGGCGATTGGCACGCTGCAATCGGCCATGCCCACGGCCCTGGTCGCCGCCATCATCGCCGAGCGCGCGGGCTGCGACGCGCGGGTCGCCGCGGGCGCCGTGGCGGTCACGGTGCCCCTCGGGGTCGCGCTCAGTGCGTGGACGGCGCCGTGGCTGCAGTCGCTGGCGCGGTGACCGTGTCACCGTCGCAGCGCGCGCCCGGCGTCGACGGATCGCCTTGCAGCACAACGGCTTCGACGCGCTCGAAGGTCACCTCGGCGCGCACGCGCTCGATCCAGGGCCCGAGGTCTTCGAGCGCGCGGGCGGCGAGGCGCTCGTAGCGCTCCCGCTTCGGGACCTTCTTGCGCCCGGTGTCAACCAGCGGCGGCACGTGGGCCCAGGTGATGTTGCTCGGCTGAAAGACCGCGCCGTTGCCGCGGAGGTGCGTGAGCAGCCCCCCGAAGGCCGTGGTCTCGGGCGGCGGCGCGGGGGCCTCTCCGCGCAGCGCGCGCGCGAGGTTCACCGCGCAGAGCAGCCCGCACGCGGCGCTCTCGAGGTAGCCCTCCACGCCCGTCACCTGTCCCGCGAGGTAGATCCCCGGCGCGGCGCGCAGCTCCAACGAGGGCGCGAGCACCTCCGGGGCGTTCACGAAGGTGTTCCGGTGCACCGAGCCGAAGCGCATGAACTCGGCGCTCTCCAGCCCGGGGATCATCCGCAGCACGCGCGCCTGCTCTCCCCACGTCATGCGGGTCTGAAAGCCCACGAGGTTGAACGCGGTGGCGCCCGCGTCCTCTTGCCGGAGCTGCACCACCGCGAAGGGTCGCCGCCCCGTGCGCGGGTCGCGCAGGCCCACGGGCTTCATGGGCCCGTAGAGCAGGGTCTCGGGCCCGCGCTCGGCCATGACCTCGATCGGCAGGCAGCCCTCGAAGTATCGGGTCTCTTCGAACTCCCGCGGCTTGACCTTCTCCGCGGCGAGGAGCGCGGCGAGAAAGGCCGCGTACGTCTCCTGGTCCATGGGGCAGTTCACGTAGGCGTCGTCGCCGCCCTTGTCGTAGCGCGACTGCCGAAAGACCTTCTCGGGGTCGACGCTGTCGGCGGCCACGATGGGTGAGATGGCGTCGTAGTACGCGAGCTGCGCGGCGCCGAGCACCCGCGCGAGGTCACCCGCGAGCGCGTCGCCCGTGAGCGGCCCCGTCGCGAGCACCACCGGACGATCGCTCGGGATCGCGGTGACCTCCAGCGCCTCGCGGGTGATCCGCGGGTGCGTGTCGATGGCGCGGGTGATGGTGGCCGAGAAGCGGTCGCGGTCCACCGCGAGGGCACCGCCGGCGGGCACGGCCGTGAGGTCGGCGGCGGCCATCACGAGGGAGCCCGCGCGGCGCATCTCCTCCTTGAGCAGGCCGACGGCGTTGAAGATCGCCGCGCCGCGAAGGGAGTTCGAGCACACGAGCTCCGCGAGCGCGTCGCTGGTCTGTGCGGGCGTACGGCGAAGGGGCTTCTGCTCGAGCAGGCGCACGTGGAGCCCGCGGCTCGCGAGCTGCCACGCGGCCTCGGTGCCCGCGAGGCCCGCGCCGATGACGGTGACCGTGGGGAGGGTCATGGGAGGGCCGGAGGTTCAGTCGGCCGCTTCGGCGGCGGCGGCGGCGTCTTCGTCGGCGGGGCGGCTGTAGTCGCAGCCCTCGCGGATGCACTTGATGGTCTTCTCGGACTTGGTGCCGCCGTGCACCAGGAAGGCCGCCGCACACTTCGGGCAGGTCTCCTTGATGGGCGCGGTGTAGATCCGGAAATCACACTGCGTGGTGGCGTAGTTCGAGCAGCCCCAGAAGGGCCGACGGCCCTTCATCGCGCCGACCTTGGTGAGGTCGCCCGTGCCGCACTTGGGGCACACAATGCCGCTGGGCATCGGCGCGGTGTAGTCGCAGAGCGGCTCCTTGCGGCGCCAGCCCGAGCACGACAGGAACTGCTCGTCGGTGCCCCGGCGCTTGCGAATGAGCAGGTCGCGACCGCACGTGGGGCACGGGCGGGCCTTGTAGACCTCGGGCGGCGGCGCGGGGTTCTCGTCGACGATGTTCTTGCACTTGGGGTACGCGGTGCACGCGAAGTAGTCGCTGTTCGGCCCCCAGCGGCGGACCATGGGGCTGCCGCACTTGTCGCAGATGCGGTCGCTGGGCTGCGAGCGCGGCCAGCCCTCGCCCGGCTCCTTGCCCTTGAGCTCCTCGTCGACGAGCTTCTTGAAGGGCTTATAGATGCGGTCGACGAGCTTGACCCAGTCAGCCTTGCCGCCCTCGACCTCGTCGAGGTCGCGCTCGATGTTGGCGGTGAACTCGTAGTCCACGACGGTGGGGAAGCGCTGCATCAGCCCGTGCGTCTTGGTGGTGCCCAGACGCGTGGGGATGAGCTGCCGGTCCTTCTTCTCGACGTAGTCGCGGCTGAGGACCTTGGTCACGATCTCGGCGTAGGTGCTGGGGCGACCGATGCCGAGGTCTTCCAGCGCCTTCACCAGCGAGCCTTCGTTGTAGCGCGGCGGCGGCTGCGTGAAGCGCTGCTCGGTGGCCACGCCCGGGGGATCGATGACCTTGAGCCCCTCGCCCTTCGAGAGCGCGGGGAGGGTGCGGGTGGCGTCGTCCTCCTCGGAGGGCTTCTCGGCCTCGTCGCGCACCGACTCTTCGCCCGCGACCTCGGCGCTCGCGCCAGCGCCCTGGGCCTCGAGCCAGCCGCCGAACTTCAGCACCTGCCCGCTCGCGCGGAGGGTGTGCTTCTTCGCGCCCTTCGCCTCGATGAGCACCGTCGTCTGGTCGTACACGGCCTCGGCCATCTGGCACGCCACGAAGCGCTCCCAGATCAGCTTGTAGACCTTGTACTCGTCGGGCTTGAGGTGCTTCTTGATGGCGTCGGGGTGGTGGTCCATCGCCGTGGGGCGAATGGCCTCGTGGGCGTCTTGCGCGCTGCTCTTCGTCTTGAAGAAGTTGGGCTTCTCGGGGACGTAGACCTTGCCGAAGCGCTCGGCGATGTAGACCCGCGCGGCCTCCACCGCGTCGGCGCCGAGGCGCGTGGAGTCGGTGCGCATGTACGTGATCAGACCGACCGGGCCCTCGGCGCCCACGTCGATGCCTTCGTACAACCGCTGCGCGACCTGCATGGTGCGCGAGGCGCTGAAGCCCAGGCGGCTCGACGCGTCGCGCTGCAGCGACGAGGTGATGTAGGGCGGCGGCGCGCGGCGGCGGCGCTCCTTCTTCTCCACCGAGGCCACGGAGAACTTCGCCGCGCCGAGGTCGGCCACGAGCGCGCGGGCCTCGTCGCCGCTGGAGATCACGTACTCGCCGGGCTTCGACGTGCGGTCGCGGGTGGGCGTGACCACCTTGCGGCCCTCAGACTCGATGAGCGCCGCGCGGAACGAGGGCTTCTGCCCGCCCAGGAGCTCGACCCCTACGGGCCAGAACTCCTGCGGCTTGAACGCGATGATCTCGTCTTCGCGGTCGACGATCAGTCGCAGCGCCGCGCTCTGCACGCGCCCCGCGGAGAGGTAGTGGCCGTTCACCTGCCGGCAGAGGCGCTTCCAGAGAACGGGCGAGAGCTCGTAGCCGATGAGCCGGTCGAGGATGCGCCGGGCCTGCTGGGCCTGGAACCGGTTCTCGTCGATGGTGCGCGGCGCGGCCAGGCCCTTCTGCACGCCCTTCTTCGTGATCTCGTGAAACTCCACCCGCTTCATGGGCTTCTTCACGTTCCGAAGCTCGTGCGCGATGTGCCACGCGATGGCCTCGCCCTCGCGGTCGGGGTCGGGCGCAAGATAGATCTCGTCGGCCTCCTTCGCCGCCTTGCGGATCTCCGTCACCACGGGCTTGTGGTCTTCAAGGACCTCGTAGCTCGGGGCGTAGCCCTTCTCGGTGTCGACCTGCAGGCCCGACTTTGGAAGGTCACGGATGTGCCCCTTGCTCGCGAGGACCGTGTAGCCCTTGCCGAGGTACTTCTGAATCGTCTTCGCCTTCGCAGGCGACTCCACGATGATGAGCGACCCGGACATGTGTGCTGCCTTCGACGTGTTGGTTGCTAGGATCGATCAAGCGCGGGAGAACATCCCACCGCCGCGGTCCTGGATGAGCCCCGCGAGAGACAGCGTCAAGGCGCAACGCTGGACCTCCGCGGGCTGAAGCCCCGTCGCACGGGTGACCTCGTCGAGGTGCCGCGGCGCGAACGCGAGCGATTCGTACACGACCCGTTCGGGGCCGTCCAGCGCCGTCGGGGGGGGCTCCGCGGGCGCCCTCGCGCGTGCGCGAGACGCCGAGAGCTCCGGCGCTTTCGGCCGTCGCGCGGGTGCGTCCCCCTGCGCGCCACTCGCGCGGGCTGGCGCGCGCGCGAAGAGCTCACCCTCGGGGGTGCGCAGCGCCTCGAAGATGTCGGCGGCGTCGACGCACACGCCCGCGCCTCCTCGCAGCAGTCGGTTGCACCCCTGCGCGCGGCGGTCGGCCGTGGAGCCCGGCACCGCGAGCACCCTGCGCCCCAGCCGCATCGCGGCCTCGGCGCACACCAGCGCGCCCGACGCGGCCGGGGCCTGCACGACCACGACGACGTCCGCGAGCGCCGCGAGCAGCTCGTTGCGCCGCGGGAAGGTGAAGCCCGCCGGCGGCGTGCGGGGGTGAAAGGGCGAGACCAGCGCGCCGCCCGCGCGCAGGATCTCGCGGTAGAGCGGGCCGTGGCGCCGCGGGTACCAGTGCTCCAACCCCGCGGGCATCACCACCACGGTGCGGCCGTCGCCGAGCAGCGCGCCGCGGTGGGCCGCCGCGTCGATGCCCAGCGCGCCGCCCGAGACCACGCCCACGCCCTGCTCGGCGAGGTCGGCGGCGATGCGGGTAGCGAGCGCGACGCCCAGGGGGTCGGGGTCGCGCGTGCCGATGACGGTGACCAGCGGCGGCTCCAGCGCGCGCGGGTCGCCGTCGATCCAGAGCTCGCGCCAACGGGCGACATCAACGCGCTGCGCGAGGGGGCCGTCACGAACCTCAAGGCGGGGGATGGTCTTCATGAAACCTGTGCTCGGGATTTCGCGCGCACAGGTTGCTTGCACGGCGTCGCGCCGCGCTCCTACGCTGTCTGGGTGCGTTCCGTGATCGCCGCGTCCTTCTGCGCGTTGGGTTGCGCCGCCCGGCTGCAGGCGACGGACCTCGCGTCGGAGCTGTCGGCCCCGCCGTGGTCGGCGCCCGCCGCCGTCGCCCCGCCGCGGTATCGCGAGGTCGTGCGCATCGGCGCCGCGCCCGAGGCCCTACCCCTGGTCGAGACGTCCCCCGCCACGGGCCCCACGGTGAACCTCTCGCCGGCGCCATCTCGCGCGCGCCGGGTGACCGCGCGCCCCTGGGTGTCGTCGGGGCCGCCCCTGGTGGTCTCCGAGCGCCTCGCCGTGGTGCCGCTGCCCAGCGGATCCGGCGGTTCCCGCGGCGGGGCGGCCCCCGGAGCTCTCGTCCCGCTTCCCCTGCCGCGCGCGCAGGTCGTTGTGCCGCAAGCGTCTACGGGCGTTCTCGATGTCGCCGCGGCGCAGGCCTACGACAGTGCCCTCTCGCTTGTGAGGGGCGATCGCTGCCATGATGCATTGAACGCCTTCGCGTCGTTCCTGGCGCGCTGGCCCGATCACCCTCACGCGGACAACGCGATGTACTGGCGCGGCGAGTGTTTCCTCCGACTTGGTGAGACCCGACAGGGCATCGATGAGTTCGACGCCCTCGTGCGGAGGTATCCTTCGGGCAACAAGGTCCCCGACGCGCTCTACAAGCTGTTCGCCACGTGGCGGAGGATGGGCGACGAGGCGAGGTCGTCGGCGGCTGCGACGAGGCTCCTCCAAGACTTCCCAGGGTCCGACGCGGCGCGCCGGGCTCAGGCTGAGAGGCAGATGCGATGAAGACCCTGAAGGCACTCCCCCTGGCAGCCGTCGCGCTGCTCGCGCCCGCGTTGGCGGCGGCGCAGGTCACGGTGAGCGACAACGCCACGTCCCCGGCCCTGCTGGGCCGTCCGCGCGACACAGTGGTCCTCTCGAACTCCCACGGCGCGGTGGGTCACGGGTTCATCCCCGAGTTCCACACGGTCGTGCGCGGCGACACGCTGTGGGGGCTCTCGGGCCAGTACTTCACGTCTCCGTGGCAGTGGCCCGCCGTGTGGGCGCTGAACCCGCAGATCACCAACCCCCACTGGATCTTCCCGGGCGATCAGGTGCGACTGCTCAACGCCGCCGCAGTCGCCGCCGTCACCGCGCCCGCGCCGGCGCAGACGCCGACCAACCTCGGCGGGCGCATCCGCCCAGCCCGATACCCCCGGGGCACGGTCTTTCTTCGGGAAGAGGCGTGGGCCTCGCCCGAAGAGGTGACCGCCTCGGGCAGCATCGTCGGCGCGCCCGAAGACACGATGCTGCTCTCGGACGGAGATCAGGTCTACATCGAGTTCCGCCGTCGCGCGCCGAACGTCGGGGAGACCTACACGGTCTACACGAACGGCATGCAGACCCAACACTCCGACCGTGATGCGGGCGCCGTCGTGCGCGTGCTCGGCACCGTGGTCGTCGACTCGTGGGACGGCCAGCGCAAGATCGCCACCGCGCGCATCACCGAGTCCATCGAGCCCATCGAGCGCGGCGAGCGCGTGGCCATCGTGCAGCGGCAGTTCAACCCCGTGCCCCCGGTCCCCAACGAGCGCGACCTCACCGCGCACGTCGTCGCGATGCCGACCCCCCGCAGCATCGTGGGAACCGACTACGTCGTCATCGTCGACCGCGGCTCGCAAGACGGCGTGCGCCTCGGCAACCGCTTCTTCCTCACCGAGCGCGGCGACCCCTGGCGCAGCACGGTCTCCAACATGGGCCGCGTCGCCCGTCTTCAGGAGATCGACCGCGACGGCGACGGCGTCGTCGACTCCCCTCACTCCGCGGAGCGGCTGCCGGCCGAGCTCCCGCTCGAAGTCCGCGGTGAGGTCATCGTCGTCGCCGTGCACCCCCGCACCTGCGTCGGCCTCGTGACCCTCACCTCAAGCGAAATCGAGATCGGCGCCCCCGTCGTGATGCGCCGCGGCTACTGACCGCCGAGCACGCCCGCCCGTTCGATCTCGCTGTCTCCCAGCTCGCCATAGCTCAGCACGACCCGCCCCGACCCGACCGCGCGCAGCGCGCGCTCCAGCGGCCCCCTCGTCGGAGCGCCGCACACCACGAGCGTCGGGGCGTCGTCGGGCAGCGCTGCCAGGGCTTCGCGGAGGCTTGCCCGGAGCGCGGGCCCCGGTGAAAAGTCCGCGCTCTTCGCCGACGCATCCATCACGGCGTCGCTCAGCAGCGCCGACACCTCCAACGCCCGCACGACCCCGCCGGGCGCCCACCGCTCCGCCAGGGCCGACGCCAGCGCGGCGCGCGCGTGCTCGACGAGGGCAGTCCCCTGCAGCCCGCGGGGAGCCGACGCGAGTCGGTCGAGCAGCGCTCGCCCCGGCGCCAGCGGCGCGCCGCTGTCGAGCAGCGCGCGAAGCACGTCCGAGAGTTCGACCAGCGAGAGCCTCCCGGGCACCGCCGCGCCGACGGCCGCGGGCGCGTGCTCAAGCTGCGCGTCGAGCCAGGCGCGCGCCTCGTCGAGGCCGAACCAGCGCGAGGGACGCGTCACCAGCAGCGCGAGGGCCTCGCGCCGCAGCGTCGCGGGGTCGGCGCAGCGCGCGGCCACGACGCCGTCGAGGCGCACCGCCCAGGTCTCGCCGCCTTCTCTCCCGAGGGTCGGCGGTTCGCAGCGCAGCGCTCGCGCCGTCTCGTCGCGAAGGTCGGTGATCAGCGAGAGGGCGTCGCGTCGGGAGAGCGGTCCGCACAGCGTGACGCGCGCGTGCTCCGGGGCGCCGCGAATGCGCGTGGCGAGGACGATCGCCGCCCCCGCGAGCGCGAAGGGCACGACCGGCAGCCCCGGGAGCAGCCCCACGATGGCCACCAGCGCGGCGGCGCCGAGGAGCGCGGGGCGGTCTCCCAGCAGCGACGACGCCAGCGACGCGCTCACCGGGAGGTCCCCGCGGGCGCGCGTCACGGCGAGCGCGGCCGCGACGGCGCTGAGCAGCGACGGCACCTGCGCGAGGAGCCCCTGCCCCACGGCCAGCGATCCGTAGCGCGCGAGCGCCGCGGACACGGACATTCCCCGCGAGACGCCCAGCGCCGCGCCGCCGACGAGGTTCACCGCCGCGATGAGCGCACCCGCGAGGGCGTCGCCGCGCACGAACTTCATCGCGCCGTCCATGCCGGCATGAAAGTCGCTCTCGTCGGCGAGGCGCTCCCGCGCCCAGGCCGCTGCGGGCGCGTCGAGCAGGCCGCCGCGCACGGCCGCATCGAGGGACATCTGTCGCCCGGGGAGTGCGTCAAGCGCGAAGCGCGCGGCGACCTCGGCCACCCGCTCGGCGCCGCGCGCCACGACGAGGTACTGCACCGCCACCAGCACGGTGAACACCGCGACACCGACACCCCAATCGCCGCCCAGCGCGACCCTTCCCACGGCGGGGATCAGGCTCCCCGCGTCTCCCCGGGTGAGGATCGCGCGCGTCGCGGCAACCTCGAGGGCGAGGCGCGCCACCGTCGCGAGCAGCAGCGCCGCAGGCAGCGCGCGCAGCGGCGCCGTGCCCCTCGCGCGGACCGCGACCGCGAGCAGCACCGCGGCGCCGCCCAGGTTCAGCGCCAGCAGCGCGTCGAGCGCGACGCCCGGCACCGGCGCAACCAGCAGGACCACCGCGAGCGCCGCCGCGCCCAGCATCGCCGCGTCCACGCGCGCGGCCCCGAGAGTCGTCTGCGACACGTCGCGATGGTACCGCAGAGCGCCACCGCGGCGCGTGTACCGCTTCCCGCCACCGGGCGTTTCGCGCATTCTCCCGCGCGTGACCCGCGCCCGATCGCTCCTCGCCGCTCTCGCCTTGTTGGGGTGCGGCGCCGTCGCGCGGCGAACGGCAGACGGCGGCGCAGGAGACGCATCGGCCGCATCTGACGTCGGCGCGGCGTGCCCCGCACGGGTGGCGCCGGGCCTCGCGTGCGCCGCCGGCACACGGCCGTGCCTCGGCGACGACCGCTGCAACGATTGCTTCTGCAACGGCGGCGCGTGGGTCTGCGGCTCGCGCGTGTGCACCGACGCGGGCGCGTGCCCGTCGGGACGTCCGCGCACCGGGGACACGTGCGCGAACGTCGGCCAGACCTGCTCCTACGGCGCGGGCTGCGCGGGCGCGGAGTGCCTCTGCGCGGGCGGCCGCTGGACCTGCGACGCGTTCTTTTGCCCCGACCGCTGACTCAGCGAACGCCCTCGCGGCGGAACCACTCCACGAAGCGCACGACGCCCTCGTGGATGCCCACCGACGGGGCGTACCCGAGGCGGGCGCGCGCCTTGGAAATGTCGGCGAAGGTGATGGGCACGTCGCCGGGCTGCTCGGGCATCGCATGGACCTTCGCCTCGACGCCGAGGGCGTCGGCGAGCGTCTGGATGAGCGTGTCGAGCCGCGTGGTCTGCGACTCGCCGAGGTTGTAGACCTCGTAGCCCTCGCAGCGGTCAAGGGCCGCGACCGTGCCCTGCACGATGTCGTCGACGTAGGTGTAGTCCCGCGCGCTGCCACCGTCGCCGAACATGGGCACGGGCTCCCCGCGGGAGAGCAGCGTGGCGAAGCGGTGAATCGCCATCTCCGGCCGCTGCCGCGGGCCGTAGACGGTGAAGAAGCGCAGCGCTGACACTGGGAGGCCGTAGAGGTGGTGCCACGTGTAGCAGAGCACCTCCCCGGCCTTCTTCGTCGCGGCGTAGGGCGAGATCGGCCGATCGACCTCGTCGTTCTCGCGAAAGGGCACCGTGTCACGACCACCGTAGACCGACGACGACGACGCGAACACGAAGCGGGTGCCGACACCGCGACGCGCGCGCTCCAGCAGGTTCGTGGTCCCGCGGACGTTGGCGTCGATGTAGATGTCGGGCCGTTGGATCGACGGACGCACCCCAGCCCAGGCGGCGAGGTGCACGACGGCGTCGAAGTGGCCACGGGCGAAGAGGCGGTCGAGCGCGGGCTCGTCGCCGAGGTCGGCCTCGACCAGCTCGAAGCCGGGGTTGCCCGCGAGCACAGCGGCGTTGCGGCGCTTCAGCGCCGGGTCATAAAAGTTGTTGAAATTGTCGAGCCCGACGACCTCATCCCCCCGGCGCAGGAGGTGTTCGGCGGTGTGGCTCCCGATGAATCCGGCCGCGCCGGTCACAAGCACTCGCATGGTTCAGGGCGTGGAATGGTAGTCGACGCGGAGTGCCGAGGCCACGACGGTGGGGCGAGAGGGCGGCGGGCGGTCCGTGTTAGCGTAGGTGCGCCGTCGAGGTCGCACCCTCTGCCCCGCGGGTCGAGCGTGGCGGCGAAAGGGGTTTTGCTCACGTGAAGAGTCGATTGAACCTTGCCCGGGCGCTCGCCGCCGCGGGCGCCTTGCAGCTGCTTGGGGTGGGATGTGATCCCGCGCCCACCACCACGCCCACGGTCGACGCGCAGGTCGGGGTCGACACCCCGGCGCCCGAGGACCAGGGCGCGCCCACCGAAGATCGCGTCACGCCCGCCGACATGGTCACCCCGCAGGACCGCGTCGTCCCCGCGGACCAGGTGACGCCGACCGACCAGGTCGAGGTCGACGTGGCGGTGAAGACCGACGCGCCGGCCGCGGACGCCGGCGAGGACGTGGTCGCGCCGCCGACCGACGCCCAAATCGTCGAGGACACCGCGTCCGCCGATGTCCCCGCCGACGTTGCTGAGGACGTGACCGACGCCGCCGACGTGCCCACCGTGGAGTGCCGGAGCTCCATGGACTGCGCGATGTCGATGAACGGCCCGGTCTGCAACACCGCGACGAACACCTGCGTGCGCTGCTCCGCCACCGAGGACGTCTGCCCCGTCGGCAACTACTGCAACGCCAACCAGTGCGTGCCCGGCTGCCGCAACGACATGGACTGCTCCGGCGGCGCGCGCTGCGACGTCGGCTCCCGCATGTGCGTGAATTGCCGCAACGACAACGACTGCGGCCCGGGCTCCATCTGCACGATGAATTCGTGCGTCCCCGGCTGCTCGATGACCCGCCCCTGCGGCGCCGGGCAGACCTGCTGCACCGCGTCCTGCGCCAACACCGACACCGACGCCAACAACTGCGGCGCCTGCGGCCGTCGCTGCGGCATGGGTGAGTCGTGCTGCGGCGGCGCCTGCGTGAACCCCCAGTCTGACGCCGCGAACTGCGGCGCCTGCGGCCGACGCTGCACCGCCGCCAACGGCACCGCGAGCTGCGCCATGGCCACCTGCGGCGTCGCGGCCTGCAGCGCGGGCTTCGGCGACTGCGATCGCAACCCCGCCAACGGCTGCGAGGCCAACCTCGCCAGCGACACGGCCAACTGCATGACCTGCGGCAACGCCTGCACCGCCGGCGGCGGCGCCACGGCGCGGTGCCAGATGGGCGCCTGCTCGGTGGTCTGCCCCGCGGGCACCGCCAACTGCGACGGCATGGCGATGAACGGCTGCGAGGTGAACACCAACACCAGCGCGGCGAACTGCGGCGCCTGCGGCACCCAGTGCCCGACGCGCGCGAACGCCTCTTCTTCGTGCACTGCGGGCGCCTGCGGCGTGGCGTGCAACATGGGCTTCGGCAACTGCGACGGCAACGCGACCAACGGCTGCGAGGTGAACACCGTCACCGACGTGCGCAACTGCGGCGCCTGCGGCCGGGTCTGCGCGTTCGCCAACGCCGCGGCGACCTGCGCCAGCGGCACCTGCGGCCTCGGCACCTGCAACACAGGCTTCGCCGACTGCAACAGCAACGCGAGCGACGGCTGCGAGCGGAACCTCTCCAACGACCGCGCGAACTGCGGCGCCTGCGGCCGCGCCTGCGCGTCGAACGCCATCTGCTTCGCGGGCTCATGCCGCGAGGTCTGCACCGCGCCCCTGGCGGTGTGCAACAGCGCCTGCGTCGACCCCCAGACCGACCTCTCGAACTGCGGCGGCTGCGGCGTCTCATGCGTGCGGCAGACCGCCAACGCGGCGCCCACCACCTGCACCGCCGGCGCCTGCGCGATCACCTGCACCCGCGGCTTCGGCAACTGTGACGGCACCCTCTC
>JBILLI010000484.1:0-5959 GCA_044376155.1 Polyangiales bacterium | reverse complement strand
AGCCGTTCAGGATGTTGTAGTGGACCTGCATCACCAGGCGACGACCGCCCGGGAGGCGCATGCCCGTGCCGTCGGGGAAGCGGGTCGCGGGCCCGCCGGGCGCCCACACCACCTGCAGCGTAGACCCCGTGGTGCCCGGGCCGCCGTAGCAGTCGTACCCCGGCTGGGGATCGCGCGCGTCGAGCGCGGCGACCTCGGTCTCGGCCGCGGGTGAGTTGAGCGAGAAGACCAACACGTGGTGCACCACCCGCGGCTCCCCGGGCACCACCTGATAGCCCGTGACGAAGCGGTCGGTGGCCACCGCGGGATCGGTCACGAAGCAGCGGTACTGATCGGCGCGCCCCGGCGGCGGGAGGTAGTTCGCCCCGATGTCGAAGCGAACGTCGGTGTCGAGTTCGGTGGCGAAGCTTGTGGGCGGCGTCGGGGCGCGCGACGGATCTCCTTGCGGTGCACCCTCCTCGGCCCACCGACGGAAGCGGTCGACCTCGGCCTCGGTGAGCCACGGCACGTCGTTACGGAAGGGGTTGCAGCGCCCCGACGCGTCGATGACCGTCGGGGGCATGCGCCGCGCGCGGACCTCGGCCGACATCGCGGCCGCCATGGGGCGCGCCTCGTCGAACGACATCAGCGAGAACGGCCCGATGCCGCCCGGGTGGTGACAACTCGCGCAGCGCGAGTACACCAGCGGCGCGATGTGCTCACTCCAGGTCGTCGCGCCCGCCGTCGGGGCGGCGTCAACGACCGGGGCGACCGTGCCTGCGTCCGAGGGAGGCACGCTCCGGTGGCCTCTGTGGGGGGCGGCGCGCAGCCGACGACGAGTGCGAGGAGAAGGGCGTTGCTTCGCATGGCTCGATCCTCCAGCAGCCGACGGACCATCCGGGCAGTGCCGCGGGCGCTGTCTCACCAAGGAGTGGCCTCTCATCGACACCTGTAGACGCCAGGCTCATCCGACAGGCGCGGTCACTGACGAGCAGTTCGTATCAGACCGCAGACCCGCTCGGCATCGGGGCCTCGAAGCCGCAGAGGCTGCGGGCCGCGGACGGCACCGCGGCAAGACGTGCGGACCGGGCGCCGCATGTCAATGGCACGCGGGGCGCGGACCCTTCGACGTCCGCGCCGTGGCGTCGGTGCAGCAGCGCCTCCGCGCACGGCACGATCACACCGCGAACGCACGCGCAACGCACCCGCTCCTGCGCCGGCGCCGCCAGCAGCCCCCAGCGCGCGCGCAGGTCGGCGTCGAGTCCGTCATCGGTCGACGTCGGCTCGCCCTCGAGCGAGCGTTCGAGCGCCGCGAGCTCGACGTCGATCACGGCGCGCACGGCGTCGCCGCCCGCGCTGACACACCACGCCAGCGTGCGCCATGCGAGCTCCATGTGCGTCAGCTCGTCGTCGACGACGCCTCGAAGCAGCGCGGCCACCGACGGCTCGATCGTCGCGGCGTCGAGCGCTGCCTGCGCGTGGGCCACCGCGATCGTCTCGTTCGCACAGGCCTCGACGAACAGCGCGCGCGCGAAGCCGACGAGGTCCCGCGGCGCGCGCGCCGAGACGCTCGGCTCGCCGGGTCCGAGCGTCACCCCCGCCAGCGCGCTCGCGAGGCCATAGAGCGCCTCCGCGTGCCGGACCTCATCGCCCCGACAGCGTCGCGTCACGTCGAGCAGCGACGCGGGCGCCCCCAGCGCGGCGAGCTCCGCCAACGCCTCGTCGAACGAAGCGATGGAGGCGTGCTCGAAGGAGGCCGCCCGCGCCCACTGCGCCGCGAGCGCGCGGCGCGCCTCGGCGCTCTCGCGCTGGATCGCCGACCCATCGATGCCCGCCGGCGTCGCGACGAGCGGTCCTCGGACGACGCTCTCGGCGACGATCGCGCGCCCCTTGCGCATGAGCAACCGTCCCCCCCCACAGAACCTGCGCCACTCGTAGCAGCAGACATCACCGCGAAACGCCTGCCGCTCGCGGCGGGTGGCCTCGATGTCGAGCTGCCCGCGGGATCCGGCGCCGATCAGGTGCTCCGGCGTCACCCCGCTCGTCGGGGCGCACCGCGACGCGCCCGCCGCGGCCGCGACGCCCGGCGCCGCGCGACGCGCCCCGTGCACGCAGAACGTCGTCGGATGGCACTGGAATCCAGAGGGCCTCATGACGATCGTCGCCTGCGGCGGCACGGTGGTGAAGACCTCCTCGGAGGTCCGACGCAGGCCCGCGTCGAGCGTGTATCCGCCGCGCTGCTCGTTGCGCGAGACGTAGGGCTCGCCGCTGCGCACCACCGTGTGCACGTAGCCGCCGTCAACCGCACGCCAGCCGGGTGGAAGCGCCACGCGCTCCGTCGAACCCGCGTCCGGCGCGCGGTTGGCGGCGGTCACGACGTCGTTCGACGCGTCTGCGCCCCGCGGATGGCCCTGCGCGAGCGCGTCGGGCGCACGCTCGCAGCGGGGAAGAGACATCGCGCAGCCCATCCCCAACGCCGTCAGGATTCGCGCGTGCAACTCGGCTGTGCTCACTGTCCTTGCTCCGCTCTCTCGCGCCCGTCGTCGCGCAACGCCCGCGTTCGGCACGCCGAAGATCGTGCGTGTGCGAGCCGCACGCTCCGCCACGGGTCCCGCGGTGTCATCCCACCCTCGCCGCGGCAAGGCGCAACATCTCTCGCGCGACCATGGGAGCCGCGTTCTGGTTCTGACCGGTCACGAGGTTGCCATCGACGACCCAGTGGTTGGCGACCGGGTCGACGAACCCGGTCTCGCTCTCGAACCTCGCGCCCAGCTTGCGGAGCTCGGTCTCGGGATGGTGCGGCGTGCTCGTGATGCGGAGCTCGCGCACCTGCTTGTCGGTGACCGCGGTGACGCGCCGCCCCCGGACCAACGGCGCGCCGTCAGGCGCCCTGGCCTTCAGCAGCGCGAGGGGACCGTGGCAGACACCGCCGATGATGCGACCGTGCGCGTTCGCCGCGGTGATCTGACGTCCCAGGTCGTCGGAGAAGCCCAGGTCGAAGGCCGCTCCCCAGCCGCCCGCGCAGTAGACGATGTCGTAGTCCGTCATGTGCAGGTCACCCACGGCGAGGGACCGCTGGAGCTTCGCCTTGAGCTCCGCGTCGGCGAGCAGCCGATCACATGCCTCGGTGCGAATGGCGGGCTTGAGCGAGAGCGGATCGACCGGGATCAAGCCGCCGCGGGGGCTCGCCACGTCCACCTTCATCCCCGCGTCGAGGAAGGCGTAGTAGGGCACGGTGAGCTCGCTGGAGAACACGCCGGTCGGCCTTCCGACATCGAGCTCACCGTGGTTGGTGGCGATCACCAACGCGCGACGGCCCTCTAGGCGGACGTCGATCCTCTCGGGGTCGTCCGGGTGGTTCCCGATGCGCTTCAGGAGCCCGCGCGCGGCGCGCGACAGCGGCGACGGCTTCTGCATGGCGTGAGCTCCGCCGGGCATGCGCCGGGCGTAGGGCCACGGGCGATGGCGCGGAGGGACGGCGCGCGCGCGCTCGACCACGAGCCGCTCGCGGAGCAGCGCGAACACGGGCGCAGCGGGGTCGGCGCCCCAGAGGTTGCGTGCTTCGATGGGGTCTGCGTCGAGGTCGTAGAGCTCCCACGCGTCGGCCAGCGGCTCTGTGCGGTGCGTCTCGCCCGCGAGCCCGTCGCTCGAGAGGTGTCGCACGCCCGGCTCCGTCCACGTGTCGGGATCGTCGAAGGTGCGAACGAGCTTCCAGAGATGCCCCGCACCACCCGCGGCATCGGCGTCGGCCACGCGGCTCACGATGCCCTCGAAGTTGGCGCCGACGTGCGCCGGCACCTCGATTCGAAGCGGCCGCGGAAGCCCGCGCGCCCACCCGACGCGCTGCGCGAAGGCGCTCGCCCCGAGGTCACCCTCGGGCATGTTGTCGCGCGTCATCGCGTAGACCGTCCGGGACCGATCGGCGTCACCGCCGTCCACGACGGGCATGAGGTCGCGTCCGGGCAACGGGTGCAGCTCGGTGAACCCTGCGCGCATCCGCTCGGCCATCTCCCTCGGATCGATGCCCGCCGCGCTCAGCAGCGTCGGCACGATGTCGACGTGGGAGGTGGGGGCGTCGGCCACGACCCTGCCGGTCGTCGGGTGGGCGCCGACGCGCGCGATGGTGAGCGGCACGCGCACGGCCTCGTCGTAGAGATTGAACCACTTCTGGTGCAGACCTCCGTGCGCGCCGAGGAGGTCGCCGTGGTCCGCGGTGCGCAGCAGGAGCGCGTCCTTCGAGTTGTCGACGACGACGCGCCGCACGCGATCGAGCTGCGCGTCGGAGGCGAGGTGGAGCCGGTAGTAGAGGTTGCGGTACGCCTGCGCGTGGTCGCGGTACGCGCGCTCGATGGGGCCGGGCGGCCCGTAGCACGTGAGATACGACGCGCGGAAGGCGACCTGCGCTGCTGGCTTCGACGCGAGGTCCTCGTCGTCGGTCGGCGAGGGCGGAACGTCGGGGGGATTGTCGGGGTCGTCGGCGAACGGATTGCCCGCGCCGATGGGACCCAGCCACAGGGGCGCGAAGACGATGTCGTGGGGGTTGACGAAGCAGACCACCAGAAGGAAGGGCCTGCGCGCGGACACGTCCCCGTCACGGCGCCGCTGGTAGCGATCCTCGAGCCAGGCGATCGCCCGATCCGCGTAGACGCGATCGCAGACGAGGCCCGAGTTCGCCGGGTCGGCGCCGTGAGGCTCGGGGCCGATCCACCCCGAGAACCCAAAGGGCGCGAGCGGATCGGCGTCGAGGTAGGCCTGGACCGCCGCGGGGTTCACCACGCCGTCGGCGTCGTGGGTCGCGAGCCCGTGCCCCGTGGCGGGGTCGACGATGTCCGCGTGCGTGATGTGCCATTTGCCGACGTAGTGCGTGTCGTAGCCGGCCGCGCGGAACCAGTTGCCGAGGGTCGGCACCTCGCCGACCCGCAGCCACCGCATGCGCGAGTCCGCTGCCATCTTTCCGAGGCCGTCGGTCTGCGTGACGCCGTGGACGTCTGGATACTGTCCCGTGAAGAGCGTCGGTCTGCTGGGCACGCACGCGATGGAGCCCGTGTAGTGTCTCCGAAACGAGACGCCGTGGTCCTCAAACCAGCGCGCCCCAGTGAGCTTTTCGCGTCGCCAGCGCGCCACGTCGGCGGGCTCGTACGGCGGCGCGGCGCGTTCTTCGTCCGTCATGAGCACGACGATGTCGGGGCGCATCATGCCTGCGCCTCCGCGTAGGACTTCAGACCCGCGAGCAGCTTTCGCAGGTCCCGCGCCAGGACCCGTCCCATGACCCAACCGACCACCGGGTTGGCGTCGATGCGGCTCGACAGGCTGACCTTCGTCGCGCCTCCGTCATCCTCGAGCGTCCACGCGTTGACGACGCCTCGGACGACCGGCAGCCCCTCAAGGGCGTAGGCCAGGCTGGCGTTGGGCTCCCACGTCACGACGCGCTCGATGAGCACGACGCGACCGACCTGCACCCGACGCGCGGCGCCCACACCCTCGTGCTGCGTCGTGACGAGACTCGAGTGATCCACGTTCCGCGCCCATCGGCTCAGGTGGCCGAAGTCTGCCAATACGTCCCACACCCGGCCTGGAGGGCGGCCGATGCGGATCCGTTCCGTGACCTTCATGATGCGACCTCGCCGAAGAGTGTAGTTCAAGCGGACGCGACGGTTGCGTGTCATGCCCCGTCGTCGCGCCGCGGCCTCGACCTCGCGGCCTTCGGGGTATCTTCGCGGCGATGCGCGCCCCTCGCCTCGACGCCGCGGAATTGAGGACTGTCCGCCGCCCCGTGGCTGCCCCCGTGCGTCTGGGCTTCTTCTCGGCGCTCGCGCTCACGGCGCTGGGCGCGTCGGCCTTCGCGGTGGCGTTCCGCGGACTGCTCACGCTGGTCTACCGGGCGCTCACGGGCGCCGACAACGCGGTGAGCGCGATGCGTGCGCTCCCGCTCCCGGCGCGCCTGCTTCTGCCCGTGATCGGCGGGCTGCTCGCGGGCCTC
>JBILLI010000149.1:0-12834 GCA_044376155.1 Polyangiales bacterium | reverse complement strand
GCCGGGCGAGGACTGCTCCTCGACGCGTCGCTGGTGAACTTCAACAACCGCTACACCCGCGAGGCTCAGCCGCCGGGCGGCGGCGAGGTGGTGACCTTTCGCAGCGTGGAGGGCGAGGCCGCGCCGCTGCCCATCCCGACGCTGGTGGTGAGCCACGACCTCGGCGTGCGCAACGCGGTGTTCGCCGCGGGGGTCTTCGCGCCCTACGCCGCCATCGCGAGCTACGACCGCGCCGCCGACGCGCCGCAGCGCTACTCCCTGCTCTCGCTCGACGGCTCCGCGCTCGCCGTGGCGGGGGTGTGGGCCGCGTGGCGCCCGCACCCGATGCTCAGCGTGGGCGCGGGTGTGGCCGCGCTCGTAGGGTCGTTCACCTCGCAGCTCGCGTTCAGCGGCTGCCCCGCGACGGTCACCTGCGCGCCCGAGAACCCCGACTGGGACGCCGTCGCGCAGCTCGCGGTGGGTCCCATCGTGGCGCCCACGGCCTCGCTCGGCGTGCAGTTCAGCCCGCACCGCATGGTGACCTTCGGTCTCTCGGGGCAGCTCCCGCTGTGGGTCGACGCCGCCGCGCGCCTCGCTGTGCGCTTGCCCGGCGCGTCGTTCTACGAGGGCGCGTCGGTGCAGGGGGACCAGGCCAACGTGCGCTTCAACCTCGCGCCGGTGGTCCGCGCGGGGGTCGAGGTGCGGCCCGTGGCGGGGCTGCGCGCGGAGTTCGCGTTCGTGTGGGAGGGCTGGTCGATGCACGACCGCATCGACCTCACGCCGCGGGGCATCGGCCTGCGCAACGTGCGCGGCGTCGGGGACTACCAGATCTCCGCGCTCTCCATCGACCGGGGCTTTCGCGACGTGCTGTCGTTCCGCCTCGGCGTCGAGAACCACACCCGCCTCGGGGGCGCCTGGTCGCTCGATGCGCGCGTGGGCGCGAGCTACGAGACCAGCGCGACGTCGCCGGGCTACACCAGCGTGCTCACGATGGACGCGAACAAGTGGGTCGCGGCCCTCGGCGCGTCGCTGGGCTACGGCCGCTGGCGCTTCGACGCGACCTTCGCGTACATGATCGCCGACACCGTCACAGTCACCCCGGCCGAGGCCCGGCTGCTGCCCACGCAGGCCCTGCGCACCGGCCCGGGCGCGCCCAGCTACGCGGTCAACGCCGGGCGCTACGAGCTCAACGCGAACGTCGTGGGCCTCGGGGTGCGCTACGCCTTCGGCTCGTGACGTGATAGGGGCTATCGCCCATCATGGACCTTACGAGCAAGCAGCGACGTCATCTCCGCGCCCTGGCGCACCACCTGAACCCCGTGGTGATGGTGGGCAACGCGGGCGTCACCGAGGGCGTCGCCGAGGCCGTCGACGTCGCCCTCACGCGGCATGAGCTCATCAAGGTCCGCGTCGACGCCGACGCGCCCGAGGACCGCCACGAGGTCGCCGACGCGCTCACCACGCGCCTGCGCGCCTCCGAGGTGCAGGTCATCGGGCACGTCGTGGTGCTCTACCGACGCCACCCCACGGAGCCGCAGATCGCCCTGCCCGACCTCCCCGCGGCGGCCGCGCCGAAGGACCCCAAGCGCCTCCCGGCCTCGCGCTCCCGCGTCGAGGAGGCCCCGGCGCGGCCCCTCCACCGACCCCGCGGGCGCTTCAATCCAGCTCGTGGCCGGCGCTCCGGTTCATGAGCTCGGAGACCGCGCGTCGCAGCGGGAGGTTCTCGTACAGCACCGCGTGCACCATCTCGACGATGGGCATGTAGACGCCCTCGCGGCGGGCGAGCATGTGCGCGCTCTTCGCGGTGCGCACGCCCTCGGCCACCTGGCGCATCTCGCCAAGGATCTCGTCGATGCTCCGCCCCTTGCCGAGCTCCACGCCCACGTGGCGGTTGCGGGAGAGCTGGCCGGTGCACGTGAGCACGAGGTCGCCCATGCCCGCGAGGCCCGAGAGGGTGAGCGCGTTGCCACCCATCTTGAGCGCGAGTCGCCCGATCTCGCTGAGCCCGCGGGTGATCAGCGCGGCGCGGGCGTTGTGGCCGAAGCCCAGCCCGTCGCTCGCGCCCGCGGCGATGGCGATGACGTTCTTCAGCGCGCCGCCGATCTCGACGCCGAGCAGATCGTCGCTGAGGTAGATCCGAAAGCGGTCCTCGGTCCAGAAGGCCTGCTGCACCTCGCGGGCGAGCACGAGGTCGCGCGACGCGGCGACGACGACCGTGGGGAGCCCCTCGGCGACCTCACGCGCGAACGACGGCCCCGACAGCGCGACGAAGTAGGGCGCCGACCACGGCAGCTCCTCGGCCACGAGGTCGTTGACGAACGCGAGGGTTTCCTGCTCGATGCCCTTGGTCGCGCTGACCACGGGGATCTCCTTGGGGCACAAGGGCTCCGCGTGATGCAGCACCTCGCGAAGGCCGTGGGTGGGCACCGCCACGAGCAACAGCTCGGCGCCGTCGAGGGCCTCGCCCAGGTCCGACGTCGCGCGCAGCGTGTCGGCGAAGCGCGCGCCCGGGAGGAACGCGGCGTTCTCTCGCGTCTCCTCGATGGACGCGGCGAGCTCGGGGCGGCGGCCCCAGAGCGTCGTGTGGTGTCCGCGGTCCGAGAGCACCTTGGCCAGGGCGCTGCCCCAGCTACCTGACCCAAGCACGGCTGCGCGCATCGTTGTCCCTCTGCGCCCGAGCGTACCAGCAAGCGGGCGTCAGGAGTCGTCGTCGCGCAGCGGGATCGTGGCGT
The DNA here is from genome assembly GCA_044376155.1 of Polyangiales bacterium. Lineage (GTDB taxonomy): Bacteria > Myxococcota_A > Polyangia > Polyangiales > JAWKRB01. Next base: position 10,123 of record JBILLI010000149.1, on the reverse strand, counting down.
AGACCCTCACGCCCTGGGTGGGCGTGCCGACGACCACCGACCACGGCGCCGTGGGGGTGTTCCCGGCCACGCCGAGGATGCGAAGCGTCGTGGCGCCGACCCCCGGGACCTCGGCGCGTCCCTCCAGCGTGCCGGAGCGCGCGTCGAAGACCAGCAGGCTGCTGTTGGCGTCGGCCGCGTTCCCCACCACCACCATCGCCGACCCGCTCGGCTCCATCGGGCCGATGAGCGCGACGGGCCAGCCGAAGCCCTGCGCGGCGAGCCCAGGCGGCGGCGACAGCGTGCGCAGTTCGGTGCCGTCGGTGCCCGACCGGATCTCCACCGCAGGATCGTCGCGCTCGGGCCGGTCGACGCCCACCACCACGTCGGGCACGCCGTCGCGGTTCACGTCGAACCCCAGCGAGACCGACTGCGAACCGCGACCGCGACCGCGGCACCGCGGGCTCCAGAGGGGCTCGCCGGTGGCCCCGCTGATCACCTGCACGCAGCGACGCAAAGGCCCGTTGCGCCCTCGACCGATGACGCTCCCGAGCCCGATGGCGACATCGGCGACGCCGTCGCGGTTCACGTCGGGGCCGACCGAGAGGCCGAGCTCCACCGGCTGCCCGAAGCGCTCCAACCCGTCACGCCCCGAGACCCGCCACCGCAAGCGGCCCGTGCGCAGGCCGAGCGCGACGACGGTGCCGGGCTGCTCGTCTCCCCCAGGCTCGGTGTAGACCACCGCGTAGGTGTCGCCGTCTGCGGCGAACCCGCCGCCCACGGCGATGCCCCGGGCGCCGACCAGGGGAAAGCTCCGGGCCACCTGCCGCGTCGCCGAATTGAAGAGCAGCAGCGCGTCGTGCGCCGCCGAGACGGCGATCACATCGTCGGTCCCGTCGCCGGTGACGTCGCCCACCACCCCGAGGTCGAAGCCCGCGCACGCGATGGGCGCGCGGCCTGAGCCCAGCGCGTCGCCGTGCAGCAGGGGGTGGAAATACAGCGTGGGCGCGCCCTCGCCGCTCGGGGCGCACGTCGCGATGATGCGCTGGGTGGTCACCGACTCGCCGCGCGAGGCCGCCGCGTGGCGGGCGAACTCGCTCGCGTCGACGCCCGCGGGCACCGGGATCTCGTGGATCGCGCGAAGCTGCATGCGTGCGGCGGCGGGCGCGGCGGCGTCGGGCGCGACGGCCGCGTCGGATGGCGCCGCGGTGGTGGGGCGCGGCGGCGACTCGCTCGGACGCAGCAGCGCCGAAGCCGCCACGCCGAGCAGCACCATCACCGCGACCCCGACGCCGACGAGCGTGCCCGACCGCGGCGGGTTCGGCGGGGCGGTGAACTGTACCGAGGGCGCGCGGAGCGGGGTCAGCCGCGGGGTCGACGAGAACTCGCTGGGGGTGTCGGGCGCCGAGGCGCGGGGCGACACCTCGCGCTTGAGCTCAGGACCCGACTCCCGGCCCGGCCGGAGCTGAACGCCCGAGTTCGCGGTGCTCGGGGCCTCGGCGAGCTGCTTCGCCGTCGAGATGGCAGAGGCGGCGTTGGACTCGATGACGTCGTCGAGGCTGAAGCGCGCTCGCTCCGCGCCCTCGGCGGGCTTCACCACGACCGCCGGGCTGCTGCCACGGGGGGCCTCGCGCGGCTCTCCGGGCGACGAGGCGCGTCGCATCGGACGGCTGTCGTCTTCGTCGTATCGCCGCGACGAGACGACCTCCTCCACCACCAGCCGCCCTGGTCGGATGACCTGCACGGTCTCAGCGCGGGGCTTCGAAGGCTTGGGCGGCTCGGTCGCGCGAGCGCTGGGAGGGTCCTGCCGGGCGGCGTCGGCGCGCGTCGCCGCAGGCGCCTGCGGCGTGAGAGACTCCTGCAGGGTCACGGCGGGCGCGCGTCGATCCGCGGCGCCGCGGATCGCCGTGCGTGCGGCGCCGGCGCGCGGCGGGTCAGAGACCGTGACCGCGCGCTGCAGCGCCTCGCGCATCTCGTCGGCGCTGTGGAACCGCGCCGAGACCTCGCGCTCCAACGCGCGGCGCACGACCGCGGAGATCGCCCCAGGGACGGCGGGCACGAGCGACGAGAGCTCGGGCGCGCGCTCGGTCTGCACCCTGAGCAGGATCTCGGTGGTGTTCTCCGAGACGAAGGGCGTCGCCCCGGTCACGCACTCGAAGAGCACCACGCCGACCGACCAGAGGTCCGCCTCGGGGCCCACCGCGCCCGCGCGCGACTGCTCGGGCGACATGTACTCCGGCGTGCCGAGGATCACCCCCTGCTGGGTGAACCTCCCCTTGGCCTGGGCCACGTGGGCGATGCCAAAATCCAGGAGCTTGGCCTGGGCCTCGCCGCTGTTCTTCCGCGTGACGAAGATGTTCCCGGGCTTGATGTCCCGGTGCACGATCTTGTTCCGGTGCGCCTCGGCGAGCGCCGCGAGCACGTCGATGCCGATGCTCGCGGCCTCGCTCCAGGTGATGGTGTGAACCCGCTGCAGGGTGCTCTCCAGCGCCTCCCCCTCCAGGAGCTCTAGCGCGATGTAGACGGTGCCGTCAGGGTCTTTTCCCGCGTCGAGCACCTGCACGATGCCGTCATGGCGGATCCGCGCCATCGCGCGCGCCTCCAGCAGGAACCGCTCGGTGATCTGCTCGGTGGTGACCAGGTGCGGGTGCAGCAGCTTCAGCGCGACGCTGCGGCCCGTGATGTTGTGCACCGACTCGAAGACCGCGCTGAAGCCCCCCTCGCCCAACAGCCGCCGGATCTCATACCGCCCTCCGACGGTGGTCCCGATGCGATCGCTGGGGGTGAGATGCGGCATGGTGAGGAGATCGTGCTCAGTTCCGAGCGGACCTCACAGAAGGGCCCGGGTCTGAACTGTACTGTAGTTGCGCACCCATCGTCACAGGTCTTCTCAGACCTGGATCAGTCTCCTGATGTGCGCGCCGCCGCGAATCCATCGGCGTATCCCCGGAGAAACTCATGCTCCTGCTGATTCAGGAGCGCCGGTTCGATGAGCCGCTCGTCCAGGGGAGAGAAGGTCAACGGGATGACGCGCCAGAACCCCGCTCTCTCTTCATCGGCCACGACGGTGCAGAGATTTTCGATGCGCACGCCGCCGACGCCTTCGAGGTAGACCCCGGGCTCGATGGAGAAGACGTGCCCCTCGTCCAGCGAGAGCTGCGAGGTCTTGGCGATGCCCGGCGGCGACTCGTGCACGTTGATCCCGACGCCGTGGCCGGTGCCGTGCAGGTAGTCGAGCCCCGCGGCCCACAGCGGCGCGCGGGTGATGCCGTCGATCTGCGCGCCCACCGCGCCCTTCGGCACCCGCGCGGTCATCCCCGCGATGGCGGACTTCAGCGTGAGCGTGAACAGCCGCCGCTGCTCGGAGGTGGGGACGTCGTCGGGCCCGCCGACGAAGAACGTGCGGGTGAGGTCGGTGGCGAAGCCGTCGGCGAAGTAGCACCCCGTGTCGAGCAGCATCACCTGACCGCGCGCGATCACGGCCTCTTCCGACGCGGGGTGGTGCACCACGGCGCCGTTGACCCCCGCCGCGGCGATGACCTTGAACGACAGCCCCACCGCCCCCGCCTCGCGAAAGAGCCGCTCGACCTCGCGCGCGAAGTCCGCCTCGGTGACCCGGCGTCCCTCGCACACCGCCCCGCGCAGCCACGCCTGCGCCCGCGCCACGACGAGGTCCGCCGCGCCCAGGGCCTCGCGCATGGCGGCGAGCTCCGCCGGGGTCTTCTTCGCCTTCGCCGCCACGATGGGCGACGCCACGGCCTTCACCTTCGCCCCCGCCGACGTCACCGCGTCGCGCACGGCCACGGGCGTGCTCGCGGGGTCGAGCGCGACCCGCGACCCGGCGCCCAGCGCGCGCACCGCGTCGAAGATCGCCGCGTCGTCGACCCAGCGCACCAGCGGCCGCGCGTCGCGCACCTCGTCGCCCACCTGCGAGGCGTGCACGGCGAGCAGGAGCGCGTCGTCGGTCACCAGGGCGCGCCCGCGGAACGTCGCCTGAAACGGCATCTCCTCGGCGCGCAGGTTGGTCAGCCACGCGACCTCGTCGAGCTTCGACACCAGCAGCGCCCGCGCGCCCTTCTCGCGCAGCCAGTCGCGCACGAGGGTGAGCTTCTGCGCGACGTCGCGGCCCATGCGGGACTCGTCCACCGCGCGCACGCGCCCGGCGCCCTGCACCACCGGCGGCACCGCGCCGCGCACGGCCTCGAGCGGCGACGGGCTCAGCGGGCGAAGCGCCACGGGCGCATCACCGAGCGATTTCGTGAACGCCTCCAGCGTGGTCACGGCGTAGCGATCGGACTCGTATCCCACGGCCCAGGGCGCCGCCTCACGCCCGCGCGTGAGCTCCTCGAGGCGGGTCGCGCACGCGGCCTCGTTGGTGGTCCCGAGGGCGTTCTTCACGACCGTCCAGCGTGTGAGGTCGACCTCACGGTCGGCCTGGGTGTGGTACCGCCCGTCGACGAAGAGGAACGCACCGTCGGACGTCACCAGCGCGTCGCCCATGCTGCCCGTGAAGCCCGTGAGCCACTCGCGGGTGCTCTCGGCGTGCGGGACGTACTCGTTGAGGTAGCGGTCCGTGCCGCGCACGATCAGCGCGTCGAGCCCGAGGTCGCGCATCACCCCGCGAACGCGCGCGAGGTGATCGTTGGGGGTGTCTCCGTGATTCATCGCCGTTCGTGTAGCACGAAGGCGCGCGCGCCCTGAGGGCCGCACCGCCCTCGCGGCCGAAGGGATTGACGTCGAACACCGTTCACGCGATAGCGTGGGGCACGTCACGCCCATGTCGAGCGAGCAGGTCACAGCCGGTACGGTCTTCGGGCGCGATTTTCGCGTGCTGGAGCGGCTCGCCGCCGGCGGCATGGGAACCGTCTACGTCGTGCAGCAGCTCAGCACCGGCAAGCGCCGCGCGCTGAAGGTGATGCACGCGCAGTACGAGGGCGATGAGCGCGCCCGGGAGCGGTTCATTCAAGAGGCCCGGGTCGGCGCCAGCATCGACAGCGACCACATCGTCGAGATGGTGGGCGCGGGCATCGACGACGAGACCAACACCCCGTGGATCGCCATGGAGCTGCTCGCGGGGCAAGACCTCAAGCAGCGGGTCAGCGAGAAGGGTCAGCTCCCCCGGGACGAGGTGCTGGAGATCTGTCGCCAGCTCTGCCACGCCCTCGGCGAGGCCCACCAGCGCGGGCTGGTGCACCGTGACCTCAAGCCCGAGAACATCTTTCTCGCCAAGGCGCGGCGCGAGGGCGTGCCCTTCACCGTCAAGCTCCTTGATTTCGGCATCGCCAAGCTGGTGCAGGAGAATCAGACCCAGGCGTCGCACACCCAGGCCGTGGGCTCCCCCCGGTGGATGGCTCCGGAGCAGGCCGAGCGCGGCGCCCGGATCTCCCCCGCGACGGACGTGTGGGCGCTGGGGCTCATCGTGTTCAACCTCCTCACGGGGCGCTGCTACTGGCGCACCGCGAACTCGGCTTCGCCCTCGGTGATGCAGCAGATGTGCGAGGTCATCATGGACCCCATCGAGCCCGCGTCCGGCCGGGCCGAGGAGTACGGGCAGGGGGCGGTGATTCCGCCAGGCTTCGACGAGTGGTTCGGGCGCTGTGTGAACCGCGACGTGTCCGCGCGCTACACCGATGCGTCGGCGGCGATGAACGCGCTGGCCGCCGTGCTCGCGCCGGCGTCGAGCACCCAGCGGCGCAGCCTCAAGCCCACCTCGCAGCGCCCCCGGAGTGACTTTCGCCTCGACGAGCCGCTGCCCCGCGACGCCCCCTTCTCGCTGCAGGGCGCCGCGCCCGCGAGCTCGCTGCCGCCGCCCGACCCGTCGCGCTCCCTGACCCCGCCGGAGCTCTCGCGCTCGGGCGCGCCGCTGGAGCATTCCCGCTCGCTCACGCCCCCGCCCTCCGCGTCCACCGACGTGAGCGCGCCGCTGCCGGCCGTCGATCCGCCCGCCCCGCCCGCGCGCAACCGCGGCCTTCTGGTGGTGGCTGCCGCCTCGGTGCTCACGCTCCTGGGGGTCACCGCGGTCGCGCTCACACGCCGCGCGGGCCCCGCGACGCAGCCGACGCCCGTGGCCGCGCCGATCGCGGCGGATGTGTCCACCGCGACACCGACACCGAGCACGCCCCTCGTGCCCGCCGTCACGACCGACGCGGCGGTCGACCTCGTCGTCGACGTTCCGATGATCCCGCAGGTCGCTGACGTCGGGGTCGCGCCGACGGCCGCTGCGCTCGTAGCCGCAACCGACCCGCGCGCGCGCAACGCCCCGCGTCTGGCGCGTGACGCCGCCGTCGCCGACCCGGCGGCGAACGTGCGTGCCGAGCTCGCCTACCAGGAGACCGTGCGCACCCTCATGCGCGCGCGGCACGTCGAGTTCGTCGCCTGCTACGAACGCGGCACCGAGGGCAACGCGAACCTCAGCGGCTCGGTCGACATCTCGCTTCAGGTGAGCACCGACGGGCGTCCCTCGGGCGTCACGACGCGAGGGCTCTCCACCGCGCCCGAGGTCGGCCGTTGCATCGCCGAATCCGTGCGCGGCATGAGCTTTCCCCCGCCGCCCAGCGGCACCAGCGCGATCGTGCACTCGATTCAGTTCATGCGACGCTTCGACCCGCCGCCCGAGCCCGCCGCGGAGCCTGCGCCCGCCGCCGAGCCCGCGCCGTCGGGGAGCTGACGCGCCGTCGCGCGCACACGCCGCGCGACGATCAGAACGGGTTGGTGGTGTCGATGTTCGCGTGGTTCGGGCGCGGTGGCGTGGGCGTCGCCGCGGGGCGCTCGGGCGCGGCGGCCACGGTCGGGCGCTCGGGCGCGGCGGGCGCTTCGGGCGCGGCGGCGACGGCAGGGCGCTCGGGCGCGGCGGCGACGGCAGGGCGCTCGGAGGCCGGCGTGTCGGTGCGCCCTGCACCGTGCGCGGTCGGCGCCTGCGCTGCCGCCGTCGGGTGCGGAGCCCCGGGCGCGCGCGCGGCGCCCGGCGCGGCGGCGAGGAGCACCCGGCTGACGTGCACGTCCTGGTTCGCGACGAGCACCTCGGTCATCGTCGCGAAGCCCGGGGCGCGGATCTCAAGCTGGTGCCGCTCGCCATCCCGGGTCCGCGCGACCTCGGCGCGGCCGGTGCCGACCACCTCGCCGTCGAGCAGGATCACCGCGCTCGCAGGCGTCGCCTGCACCGAGAACACCACGCGCCCGGGCCCCGCGACGGTCGGCGCGGCGGGCGTCTGGGCCTGCGCCTGGGGCGCGACGGTCGGCGTGGAAGGGCGCGACAGGGTCACCGCGGCGATGGCGGCCACCGCCACCAGGACCACGGCGCCCAGCGAGAGGAAGGCCATGCGGTTGTCGCGCGGCGCGACGACCTCGGGGTGCGTGAGGCTCAAGCCCGTGGCCGCGAGCGCCATCGGCGTCGTCGCGGGCGTGCCGTTGGGCAGGGTCTGCTGCGCGGGCGCGAGCGGCGCGATGTCTCGGGTGCCCACGTCGCTGCGGAGCTGCTGCGCGGTCGGCGCGCCAGGGGTCGAGGGCCCCACCCCGGTGGTGCCCTGAAGCGTCCCGCCGCGCCACGAGGAGAGGGCCTCGCGCAGGGCGGTGAGGGTGGGGAAGCGGTCCTCCGGCGCGCGCGCCAGGGTGCGCATGATGACCGCGCAGAACTCGGGCTCAAGGTCAGGCCGGAGCGAGTTCAGGTCGCGCGGATTCTGCGTCGCCTTGGCGATGATGAAGGCGTTGAGGGTGTCGGCGACGAAGGGGTTCGCGCCCGTCAGCGCCTCGAAGATGGTGGTCCCGACGGCGTATTGGTCCGCCGCGGGGGTGACGTTCTTCGAGGCCATCACCTGCTCGGGGGACATGTACGCCGGCGTGCCCAGCGCGGCGCCCGCGGAGGTGAGCTGCACGCTCTCGTCCTGGCGCTTCGCGATGCCGAAATCGACGATCTTCGGCGTGACCTCGCCCTCGTCGTCGCGCGCGAGAAAGATGTTGTCGGGCTTGATGTCCCGATGGATCACCCCCCGCTCGTGCGCGAAGGTCAGCGCGCGCAGCACGGGGTCCATGACGGCCACCACGCGCTCGGGCGAGAGTCTTCCCTCGCGCTTGAGCAGCGCGCCGAACGACTCGCCGTGCAGGTACTCCATGACCATGTACGGGCGCTCGCCGTCGAGGCCGTAGTCGGTGAGCTGCACGATGTGCTTGTGCGACAGCTCGGCGGCGGCCTTGGCCTCTTGCAGAAATCGCCCCGCGAAGGTCGGGTGCAGGGCGATCTCGGGGCGCAGCACCTTGATGGCGACGACGCGCCCGAGCAGGGTGTGCTTCGCCTCGAAGACCGACCCCATCCCGCCCGCGCCGAGGAGCCGAACGATCTCGTACCTCCCGCCGACGAGGTCTCCTGGCTTCACCTCGAGGTTCGCGAACGGGTTCGACGGGGCTTCGTCCATGGGCTGCATCCTACGCTGGCGGAGGTATAGCCGACGAACCCTGCGCGCGTCGCCGGTCTTGGCGACGATCCGACGGCGAGGGCTCGGGCGTCAGCGAGGGCGGTGCGGAGAGGCTCGGCGTGGCCGGAGGAATCAGCGGCGGATCACGATGCGGCCGGGGCCCGGCGGGTTCACCACGGTGTTGCCGCGCGGACCGACGCGCACGACCGTGCGGTTGCCTGGGCCGGGGGGGTTCACCACCACCGCGGATCCACCGCGGGGCCCCACGACGACCCGTCCGGGCCCCGCGGGATTCACTACGACCCGGTGGCGGCGATGCGTGCGCACGACGATCTGCGCCTCGGCGACCAGCGGGAGCGCGACGAACAGTGACACGACGAGCGATGCGAAGGTGATCTTCTTCATGGGGACCTCACGGCAGATCGGGGGTGAAGGAGGATTTGCAAACGCGCAGCCAGCGCGCGCGGGGCGTCGATGCGGTGTCTGCCGCCCTGGGGTTCTCAGGGTGCAGTGTCGTCTGCAGGCCGCAGGGTGTCGCTCCCGGTCCGCGCCCGCGGCGGGGGGAGAGTAGCCCAAACTCGAGCTGTGCAGCCACGGCCCCGGACCGATCACACGGGCGGCAGCAGCCCCGCCACCCGCGCCGCCCATACGGCCAGAAAGCCCACCGCGGCGGCGTTCATGGTCGCGCGGGTGTATCGCTCCCACGCGGCGTGACCGGCAGGGAGCGTCGCCGCGAGGAGCACGGCAACGACGAGCAGCACCCCCGCCGGGATCGCGAGGGGGTGGAAGAAGAAGCTCCCGCGGAGGTCTCCGTGGGCGACGCGCAGGGTGGCGCGCGTGAACCCACACGCCGGGCAGGGGTGCCCGGAGATGAGCTTGAAGAGGCACGTGGGGAACGGTAGCAGCGCGAGAAGCCCGCTGATCGTGACGATGGGGAACAGCGGGCTGAGGCGGGTGCGCAGGAGTTCGAGGCGGGGGTTCACGGGCGCTCAGCCGATGTGCTTGGCCTCCCAGTCCCACTGCTTGCACCAGGCCCACGGGGCGTAGAAGCCCAGGGTGCACCCCATCAGGATCGCGTTGACGATGGCCATCACGAAGAGCCCGCCGGGGTCCTTCTGGAAGGTGAAGCGCCGACCCGAGATCGCGGTGTTGCCCCAGCGCCACTCGTAGATGTTGTTCAGGTACCAGGGGAAATAGATCCCGAGGGTGAGCGAGGTGAGCAGGGTGCCCACGAGCCAGATGCCGATGAGAGACATCGGATCGCCCTGGAATTCCAGGCGCTCACCGCTGACGTCGACCTTGCTGTAGACCCACTTGTTCCAGCTCGTCACGAACCACGGGAAGTAGAGCCCGCCGGTGCACGCGAGGAGCAGGTAGTGGACGATGAGGGTCTTGAAGAGCTCGCCCGCGGTGCCGGTGTACCGCGCGCGCTTGCCCTCGATCATCATGTGGTCCCAGTAGTACCCGAGCATCTTGTTCGCGCCGTAGATGCCCACGACCACCATCGCGATGGCGCCCAGGAGCATCATCGGCACCATCACCATCGGCGCCCACTCCGCGGGCTGATGGGTGGTGGGGTCTTGGGTCGCGAACATGATCCCCGCGGGCACGCCGAAGAACAGCGCGTACACCGCGAACATCGGCAGGCCCACGCCCAGCAGGTAGGTCATGAACAGCGCGCCGCCGCTGCCGCCGAAGGAGACCCTCCCCACCATCCCCCCCGGCGGGGGACCGAA
>JBILLI010000380.1:0-7173 GCA_044376155.1 Polyangiales bacterium | reverse complement strand
CACCCCCCGGAGGCCCATACCCGCCACCCTGAGGCGGACCGAAGCCGCCACCGCCCGGCGGGGGACCGAACCCGCCGCCGCCCGGCGGAGGACCGAACCCGCCACCGCCCGGCGGAGGACCGTACCCACCGCCACCCGGCGGATACCCCGCCGCGTGCTGCGATCCACTCGTGTTCGTGCCCGGAACCTGCATCATCCTCGTGTCTCCTCGCGCCCTCCGCCACGCGTCCGCGCGGCGCGGCGCCGATGGTACACGCCTGCGGCGCCGACGCACGAAACCGCCCGGGCGTTGGTCATTGTCCGTCTGCGAGCGCGCGGCGGAGCGCCTGCCCCGACACGGGCGCGTTGATCAACGCGGCGGCCACGTCGCCGAGCACCCTCGCCGCGTCCTCGCCCGCCGCGTCGCGCTCCCCCCAGGTCCCGTCGTCGTCGCGGGACCACAGCCCGAAGCGCGGCGACCAGCGACCGAGCTCGTAGTTGTCCACGAGGGTCCAGTAGAGCCAGGCGCGCAGCGGGAGGTCGTCGCGCACCCGGGCCTCCAGCGCCGCGCGGAGCATCACCCGCAGAAAGCCCGCGCGGGTCACGCCGTCACCGCGGGGTGACGCCACGCGTTGTCCCGCAGGGCGATACGCGCACATCCCGCACTCGATGACGTCCACCGGCAGCGCCGGCATCCCCTCGCCCAGCGCGCGGACCATCGGGCCCATCGCCTCGGGCGCGGGCCGCCACGCCCACGGCTCGACGAGCCCCACGCCCTGCGCCATGGCCCGCGCGAGCGCGTCGGGGTCGGCCGCGGCGAGGGCGTCGACGAGCGCGCCCGGGGTGAGCTGATGCGCGGTGTAGGGGTCGTAGAGGTCCACCGCGAGGTGCGTGAGCGGCGAGGGGCGGTCGCGCAGCGACGTGAGGGTGCGCGTGAGGCGCGAGAGCGGGAGCACGCGGGAGATGAGCCCATCGAGGGAGCGCGCGAGCGACGCCCGCGGAGAGCCCTGCTCCCCGGCGAAGAGCTGCGCGTGCCAGCGGGCGCGACGCGCGTCGAGCCACGCGTCGAGGTCTCGCGCGGGCACCCCCAGCGAGGGCGCGCGGAGCAGGTCGAAGATCCCCGCGCCGAGGCCGTGCAGGTCGAGGAGGTTCACGTTCGTCGAGAGGTCCGCCGGGGGACGTCCCCGCGCGACGCGGGAAGCGCCGATGCGCGCCGACGCGAGGCAGTGCCCCGCGAGGGCCGCGTCGAGGCAGCGCCAGGCCCGCACCAGGCCCCACGGCGAGCCGTCGGCGACGGCCGGCGCGCGGTGCGGAAAGACCCCGGCGATGTAGCTCGCGAGGGCCAGCATGTTGGGCTCGTTGAGCGTGAGCACCCGGTCGACGCACGGGCTCCCGAGCGCCTCCAGCGCGTCGTCGAGGGCGGTGAGCGCCTCGTCGGCGTGCGCGGCGAAGACCTCGGGGGCGTCGTCGCGGAGCCAGAGGTCCTCGCCGAGATGCGCGGGGTGGGTGAAGTGATGCAGGGTCACGATGGGTTCGATCCCCTTGCGGCGCAGGGAGATGATGCGACGCGCGTAGCCCCGCACCGCCTCGCCCGAGAGCGCGCGACCGTCGGGGCGCAGCCGCGCCCACTCGACGGTGAAGCGAAAGCGACGAAGGCGCAGCGCCGCGCAGCGGGCCACGGCGGCTTCCCACCGCGACCAGAGCCCCACGCCCGCGCCGATGGGCTCCACCCGCCCGTCGCGCTGCGCGTCGTGCCAGTGCGTGCGCGGACGCCCCGGGAGGTCGAGGTCGCCCTCGCTCTGAAACGCCGAGGTCGACACGCCGAGCTCAAGGCCCCGCGCGCGGTCGAGGGCGGGGTGGTCGAAGAGGTCCTCGGGGGCGCGCACGCGGGTGCACTCTGTCTGCCCGGGACGTGGTAGGCAACGTCACTGTGAGCGGGCAGCGAGAGGCCACCCGGGAGGCGATCCTGCGCTGCGCCACGGCGCGACTGGCGCGAGAGGGCATCGAGGGCACCACGCTGCTCGACGTGGCCCACGACGCCGGGCTCTCCAAGGGCGCGGTGACCCACCATTTCGCCTCCAAGGACGACCTCCTCGACGCGGTGGTCCTGCGCTGCGCCGAGTCCCTCGCCGACCGCCTCGCCGCGCTGCCGGTGGAGGGCACCTTCGGGGAGCTTCTGCGGGCGCGCTGCGACGCGCTCTGGTCCGCGTGGGACGGCGACCTCGACGAGGCCCGGGTGATGACCCTGGTGAGCGCCGCGGCGCACCACGACCCGCGCCTCCGCGCCGTGAGCGACGGCGCGTGGACCGCCCTCGGCGCGATGCTCTCCGACACCCTCGACGCGGCCGCGCGGTCGGCGGGGCTGCGCCCGAAGGTCCCCACCGAGCACCTCGCGCGCTGGGTGCTGGCGCTCTGCGTGGGCCACCGCCTCACCCGCGCCGAGGCCGGCGCCGACGCCCCCCGCGAGGCGCTGCGCATGTCTCTCTACGCGCTCTTCGAGCTGTGATAGTGCTCCCTGCCCGAATGGCCGCCCAGACCCGCGAGAAGGAGCAGCGACGCGCGCAGATCCTCGCCGTCGCCACCGAGGTCTTCGCGGAGAAGGGCTACCACGAGGCCCGCATCGACGACATCGTGGTGCGCGCGGGCATCGCCCGGGGCACGTTCTACCTGTATTTCAGCGACAAGCGCGCGATCTTCGAGGAGCTCGTGATCGCCTTCCTCGCGCGCCTCGACGCCCGCATCGAGCGCATCGAGCTCGCCGACGACGCGCCCCGGCACATGAACGAGATCGCCGAGAACCTCCGGCGGGTCTTCGCGCTCTTCGCCGCCGAGCCCGCGATGTCGCGGGTGCTGCTCACGGGGGCGGTGGGCGTCGACGCCGACTTCGACCGACGCCTCCAGGGCTTCTACGACGAGGTCACGGCGATGCTCACCCGCGCGCTCACCATGGGCGAGGCCGCGGGGCTCGTGCGACCGGGCGACGCGCGGCTGCGCGCGCACTGCCTCACGGGGCTGATGAAGGAGAGCCTGCACCAGCTCATGCGCCCTGACACCGACATCGACCCCGAGGCGCTGCTGCGGGCGATGCTCGACCTCGTGGGCGACGGGCTGTTCACCGAGATCTCCCGCCGCGCCGCGGGTCGCTCGCGGTAGCCTAAGCGGTGGCCTTCGCATCGCGCTCGGCCTTGAGCCGGTGCGCCTCGCGGTGGCGCGCCTCGTACTCGCCGAGCACCGAGAGGAATTCCTGCTCCCGGCTGCCCAGCGACGCGAGCTGCAGCGAGTGCAGCGTTCGGTCGCGCAGGCGCACGTCGAGGTAGCGCTTGTACATCCGCTCCTCGACGGTCATCGAAAGGATCTCCCCCATGGCGATGGGCGCCTCCACCGCGGGCAGCGTGAGGTCACGAAAGGTCACCCGCACGTCGCCGAGCTTCGACCCGAAGGCGCGGGGCGGGAAGTGTCGCAGCACGTGCGCCTCCTGCTCGGCATTCTCGGGCAGGTAGCGTACGGCGAGGGCGAACGCGTGCGCGTCGGCGAAGCGCCGCTCGTACTCCGCCCAGAGGCTCGCCTCGAGCGCGTCGGCCCCGGGCAGCGCGGTGACCCATGAGCCCTCCGCGGGGCGCAGCGCCAGCGCGGCGTACTCCGAGACCTCGGCGCGCACGCCCACGGCGTCGATGCGGGCGTGAAGCTTCGGGTGCGTGTCGAAGGGGTGGGGCGTCGCGGCGCCGCGCATGTCGCTGGCGAAGTCGTCGCCCTGAACGTAGCCCGCGAAGCCCGCGGCGATGCGCTCGGCGATGGAGAGCTGCGCGTGCGCGGTGTCGGCCGCGAAGAGCGTCGCCTCCACCCGCGTGCGGTAGTTCGCGTACGCCGCGATCTTGAGCAGCGCGCGGCTCAGGGCCTCCCCCGAGACGACACGCGCCGCGACCGCGTCGGCGGCGAACTCCCGGTCGCGCTCGGTGCGCACCAGCGCGAGGTCGAAGGCGGTGAAGAACGCGCGCATGAAGTAGAACACCGGCAGCGCGTCCTGGTGCAGGGCGGCGAGGTAGCGGTGCGAGGCCGCGAGGCGTGGGCCCATGCGCCGGGTGAAGTCCGTGTCGCCGCCCACGAAGTGCCCGAGCTCGTGCGCGAGCACCGCGTCGGCCTCCTCGCGGCTGAGCACGCGGAGCAGCGCGAGGCTCACGTAGAGCGTGCGGCCGCGCACCTCGCCGCCGTTCACCTGCAGGGGCGACTCGGTGACGAAGAAGTTGTCGTCGATGCCGGTGAGCACGTTCGTCGGGCCCTCGGTGCCGACCCTCGCGCAGAGCTCCCTCAGCCCGTCTCGCAGCGCGGCGGCGTCGGCCTCGGGGAGCGGCACGGCGTCGACCCGCGGCGGCGCGGGCGCGAGGAAGATCGCCCGAAAGACCCCCCAGCTCATCACCACGGCGACCAGCGCCACCAGCAGGATCAGCTTGAGGATGTAGAGCTTCAGGAAGAACGCGGTGAGCCAGTAGGAGAGCCACACCGCGAGGCCGCCCTGCGTCGCGGTCTCCGCGGCCGCGAGGACCTGCATCCCCCGCCACCCCAGCACGAACGCGGGGTATTGCGCGGACGGGGTCGTCCACGCGAGCAGGGCGATGCCCGCGCCGAGCAGCACGGCCACGAGGCCCGCGAGCAACGCGCCGAGGCTGAACCTTCGCGCGAGGTCGAACTGCTCCACGTCGCTGCAGAGCGAGAACATCCGACGGCGGATCTCGGCGTGCGCGGGGTCGCCCGACACGCACGACACCGACGGCCGCACGCGCTCGTAGTTCGCCCGCAGCTCGTGGCGCTGCGTGGGGGTCAGCGTCGCGTCGGCGTCGAGTTGCGCCTGCACGTGCTCGAGGAACCGCGCGTCGAAGCTGCGCGTCACGTGCGCGACGAAGCTCAGGGTGATCAGCGGCAGCAGGAACACCATGGCCAGCGCGGGGAGCTGCGCGCGCAGCACCCCCAGCGGGGTGAGGGACTTCGGGGCCTCCATGGACGGCACGATACCCCTGCCGGGCCGTGTGGGGGCCCTCCCTGCGCGCGATGCCGCCCCGGTCAGCGCCCCGCGTCGACGACGCGCGCGTCGACGAGCCACGCGCCGCCCATGCGCGACGTGTGGGGGGGATCTCCTGGTTGCAGCGGGTACTCGTGAAAGTAGCGCCCGGTCAGACACACCGGCGCGCCGTCCGCCGCGGTCGTGGACTCGAAGGGGAACACGAAGAGCCCCGGTCCCTCGTCCCCCACGAGGCGCACCCAGGGCCGCCACTGCGCGTTGCTCGGACCGAACGGCGTCATCGCGTTGTAGCGCGCGGCGACGCCGCAGACGGTCACGGTCGCGCCGTCGCGCACCGGGAGCTGCGACGCGCGCCGTAGCGGCGTGGCCGGGGAGAGCGACGCGTGCGCGAGGTCGACGGTGTGCGCGAGGAGCGACGCGTCGCCCGGGTCGCCGTGGCTCGGGATCACCACCCGCGCGCCGCCGTAGCGCGCGGCGACGCGCAGCGCCGACGACGGCCAGCTCGCGAGGTCGGCGTCGGCGAGGTTGCCGAGGGCCCGCGCGCCCGCGGGACGGATCATGCATCCCCCGAAGAGCACCCCCTGCGTCGGGAGCCAGATCACCACGTTGTCGGCCGTGTGCGCGGGCCCAGGCGCGAAGACCTCGACCTCAACGCCGCCGAGGGCGCGTCGGTCGGTCGGCGTCGCGATCACCCCCGCGAAGCCGCCGTCGCGGACCTGCGCCGCGGTCTCTGCGGTCGCGTACACGGGCACCCCTGCCTCGCGCAGCACGGGGAGCCCGCCCACGCGGTCGTCGTGCGCGTGGGTCACCAGCGCCGCGGTGGGCAATCGCCCGAACCGCGTGCGCACCGCCGCGAAGAGCGCGCGGGTCTCCGCGACGCCCCAGGCGGTGTCGACCAGCAGCAGCCCGTCACCCCTCGCGACGATGAGGCCGTGCGACGGAACGAGGCCGTAGCCCTCCACGCGGTGCGTCGAGGTGTGGAGCCACACGCCGTCGCCGAGGTCCCGTAGCGTCACCGCCGAGGGCACTGGCGGGGTCGACGACGACGGGGGGCGCGGCGCACATCCCAGCGCGAAGAGGACCGAGAGTCGCGCGAGTCGCCGGGCCGCCTGGGCCCGCACACCCCGCGCGGCAGAGCGTTCGCGCATGAGAAGGCAGGGGAGGGTCATCTCGGGTTTGATGGCATGATAGCGCGGATCATCGACCAGCCCCCACGGCGCGCGCCGTGGTACCTCCCCGCGGCGAGTGCTGCTATCTCGTCCGAGGCGATGGAGTTCACGCTCGCACACACGCTGCCCCGCGACGCGGATGCCATCACGGCGTCGCTGCTCGACCCGGGCTTCGTCCGCGCCCTCGCCGATCGCTGCCCCGCGCTGGCCGAAGGGCGGCTGCTCGACTACCGCGTCGAGGGTGACCTCGTGGAGCGGGTCGCGTGGTTCCGCGCGGAGCCCTCGCACCTCGGCCCGCTCTTCGCGCGCCTCCCGGCGGTGTGCTGGGTGGAGCGCGTGCGCTGGTCGCGGGAGGCGCGGGAGGGGCGCTTCGCCGTGGAGCCCGAGCTGCCCGCGGTGATGGCCCGTCGGGTGCGCTGCGACGGCGTCTATTCGATTGCGGCGCAAGGAGATCAACACACGCTGCGCTCGGTGCGCGTGACCCTGGCGGTGCGCGCGCCGCTGGTCGGCGCGGCGGTGGAGGCGCGCCTGGCCGAGATGCTTCGTGAGGTCTTCGACGCAGAGGCCGCGGTGCTCGGGGGCGGGTCGTGAGCGAGGTCTTCGACGTGGCCATCGTGGGCGCCGGCGTCGCCGGGCTCTGCCTCGCGCGGGCGCTGCGCGCGCGGGGGTACACAGGGTCGGTGCTGCTCATCGACGGCGCGCGCGACGACGACGACCTGCGCACGCTCTCCTTCTGGCGCGAGGCGCCGAGCGCGCTCGACGACCTCGTGCGGCATCGCTGGCGGCGGCTGGTGGTGGCCGACGACAGCGTGGGCGCGCGCACCGTCTCCCTCGCGTCGCACACCTACGAGACCGTGTTCTTCGCCGACCTCCAGCGCGCGGTGAAGGACGCGCTTCGCGAGGATCCGAGGCACCGCGTGCTTGAGGGGCGGCTCACGGCGCTGCGGGAAGACAATGACGGCGCGACGCTCACCGTAGGCGACCTCACCCTGCGCGCGCGATGGGTCTTCG
>JBILLI010000051.1:0-20058 GCA_044376155.1 Polyangiales bacterium | reverse complement strand
TGGCGCAGGGCGCGCGCTTCACCCTCCTCGACGAGCCCATGGCCTCCCTCGACCTGCACCAGCAGGTCGCCCTCGCGGAGCTGCTGCGCGGCATCGCCGACGAGGGCGGCGCGGTGCTCGCGGCGATGCACGAGGTGAACCTCGCGGCGCAGCTCTGCGACCGCGTGGTGCTTCTCTGCGAGGGCGCGGTGCGGACCGAGGGACCACCCCGGGACGCGCTCCTCGGGGAGCACGTCGAGGCGATGTTCCCTTGTGAATTCATGCAGTTGCAGTCGACCTCAGGCGCGCCGTGCTTTGTGCCCATGGCGCGTCGCCCGCTCAGCGGTGATCGAGCACGAAGGGGAACATGAAGTCCACGCTGCCGCCCTGCACGGGCGGGAACGCGAGGCCGCGGAGGCGCTGCGCCACGCAGGTCCCGACCTCGGGCGCCTCGGTCACGCCTGACGTGGTGATGCGGGTGATGCGCCCCGTCTCGCCCAGGGTGAAGCGCACCTCGAGCCGCCCGCGAAGTTCGGGGTTCGCGCGGAGCGCGCGCTCGTAGCAGCTCCGCACGCCCCCGAGCTGCGCCCGGATGCGCCCGGCCACGGCGCCCGCGTCGACCTCTCCCACCCCGTCGATGGGCGCCTCGGTCTCCACGCGCATCGGCACGATGATCCGCTCGCGCACGGGCGCGCCGCTGGTGATCTCCGGGCCTTCGCGCTGCACGCGCCGCGCGGCCATGCACGCCTCGCCGCAGAGGGAGTTCCGCGCCGCGGGGTCGCCGTCGGCGCGTGCCGCGATGGTCGTCCCCACGTGCGTCTGCACCCCGTGGGTCTCACGGAGCGCGGCCGCCGTGGCCTCCTGCATCGCGCCGCGGGCGAGCTGATCCCTCGCGTCGCCGTTGCCCTGCGCCAGCGCGCTGGTGAGCGCCGCGAAGGTCGCCTGCCGCATCTCGCCCAGTACCGCCTGGGTCGCGCGGTCGGCCTGCGCCGCGGCCCGCGCGGCATCGGCGGCGACGCGTGCGCGAGGGTCCACGGGCGGGCCCGACGCGCGGGGCGCGACGGTGCGTGGGGCCGAGGTCGCGCTCGACGCGGCGGCGCTCGCGGGCTGCGGCTCGGCGGGCTCCGTCGGCTCCGGCCCGGCGGTGGCGGGGCTCGTTGTGGGCTCGGGGGTCATCAGCCGCACGAACCGCAGGAGCTGCTCGGGCTCGACGTCGACCACGGGGTCGTACACGTATTCCGCCCACCCCGCGCCGCCCAGCGCGAGCGCGAGAAACGCTGCCGCGCAGGCGTTCCAGGTCCAGTCGAGGCTCCCCAGGGGGCGCGACTGCACGGCGCTCGGGAGCTGCGCGCGGGGCGTTGCCGCGGGCGTGCGCACGAACTGAAAGAGCACGGCGATGTCACCCACCGAGAGCCGTCCCCGCCAACGCTCGTCGAGCGCGACGCTCTCACCCGCGGCCCCGAGTTGCTGCACCGGGCGCACGCGATCGCCGTCGGAGATGCGACCAGTGAGACACGGCGCCAGATGCAGGGCGCGTCGGTCGCCGCGCACCGAGAGCAGCTCCAGGTGCTCAGGCAGGGCGTCGTCGAAGACTGTAAATGTCGCGCGCTCGGTGCGCCCGAGCGAGACGCGCGCGTCACCGCGAAAGACGCGCTCGTCGATCACCCGGGTGCCCTGCATCACGGCCACCCGCAGGGACCAGGGGGTCTCGGCGTCAGGGGTTGCCCGCATGGCAAGGGTCATGGCGCCCCTCGGCGCGGTCGCGCGGTGGTTCATGGCAGATCGATCCCTCTCCACGTCGCGCGCGGCGCGGCTTCGCTGCGGGGCGCGTGGTGATGCGTCGGACAGTGGCAGGTCCCCGAAGGTTCCCGCGTTGCGTTCTCGGCGAGACCCCGACATCGTCCCGCCGAGATGAGCGAACCCGACCTGATGCACGGGCTGTCCCTCGACGAGATCGACGCCTTTCTGAGGCTCCTGCACGCCGAACCGCACCGCGTGCTGGGCGCCCATCCCCATCCGCGCGGGGTCGTCGTGCGCGCGTGGCGGCCGGGCGCGGACTCGGTGTCGCTCCACGCCGAGGGGAGCTCCCCGGTGCCCATGCGCCGGCTGCGAGAGGAGGGGCTCTTCGGGGTGCTGCTTGAGGGCGCCCGCCTGCCGCTGAGATACGAGGTTGGCTGTCACGGCGTGGTGGGCGCGGACCCCTACGCGTTCCTCCCGACCTTCAGCGAGTTCGACGCGCACCTCTTCGGAGAGGGTCGGCACTGGCGCATCCACGAGCGGCTCGGCGCGCACGCGCGCGAGGTCGAGGGCGTGGGCGGGGTGAGCTTCGCGGTGTGGGCGCCCTGCGCGCGCCGGGTCTCGGTGGTGGGCGAGTTCAATGCGTGGGACGGGCGCGTTCACCCCATGCGCAGCCTCGGCGCGAGCGGGGTGTGGGAGCTCTTCGTGCCGGGCCTCGGCGCGGGGTCGCTGTACCGCTTCGAGATCCTCACGGCCGAGGGGGCGGTGAGCCTCCGCGCGGACCCCTACGCGCGTCGCGCGGAGCTGCGACCCGGCAACGCGTCGATCATCGAGGGCGCGAGCGCGCACACGTGGCGTGACGAGGCGTGGATCACGGCCCGCGCGCGGCGTGACCACCGACGCGAGCCCTTGAGCGTGTACGAGGTCCACGCGGGCTCGTGGCGGCGGGTGCCGGGGGAGGGGGACCGCTGGCTCACCTGGCGCGAGCTCGCCGACGCGCTCGGAGACTATATGCAAGACATGGGCTTCACCCACGTCGAGCTGCTGCCCATCGCGGAGCATCCCTTCGATGGGTCGTGGGGCTATCAGGTCACGGGCTTCTTCGCGCCGACCTCACGCTTCGGCGGCCCCGACGACCTGCGCGCCTTCATCGACGCGATGCACGCGCGGGGCGTGGGGGTCATCGTGGACTGGGTGCCCGCGCACTTCCCCCGTGACGCCTGGGCCCTCGCGCGCTTCGACGGCAGCGCCCTCTACGAGCACGCGGACCCGCGACAGGGCGACCACCCCGACTGGGGCACCCACATCTTCAACCTCGCGCGCAACGAGGTGCGCAACTTCCTCCTCGCCAACGCGCGCATGTGGATCGAGGACTTTCACGTCGACGGCCTGCGCGTCGACGCCGTGGCCTCGATGCTCTACCTCGACTACTCCCGCGCCGCGGGGGAGTGGGTGCCCAACGCGCACGGCGGCCGCGAGAACCTCGACGCCGTGGCCTTCTTTCAAGAGCTCAACACGCAGCTCCAGGGGGCGTTCCCCGGCGTGATGGTGATCGCCGAGGAGAGCACCGCGTGGCCCGGGGTCACCGCCCCGGTGAGCGAGGGCGGCCTCGGGTTCACCCACAAATGGAACATGGGCTGGATGCACGACACCCTCGCGTACACCGCGAAGGACCCGGTGTTTCGCGCGTGGGAGCACGACCGTCTGACCTTCGGGCTGATGTACGCGTGGTCCGAGCGATTCGTGCTGCCGCTGTCACACGACGAGGTGGTGCACCTGAAGGGATCCCTCTGGACCAAGGGGCCGGGCGACCCCTGGCACCGCTTCGCGACCCTGCGACTCCTCCTCGGGCTGATGTGGGCCCACCCCGGCAAGAAGCTCCTCTTCATGGGTGGGGAGTTCGGTCAGGTGTCCGAGTGGTCCCACGAGCGCTCGCTGGACTGGCACCTGCTTGACGCGCCCGAACACCTCGGGGTGCAGCGCCTCGTGCGCGACCTCAACGCGCTGCACCGCGCGCTGCCCGCGCTCTACGAAGCTGATCACACCCCCGAGGGCTTCAGCTGGGTCGTGGTCGACGACCGCGCGCAGAGCGTCGCCGCGTGGCTCCGACGCGACCTCTCGCACCGCACCGCCCTGTGCGTGATCAACGCGACGCCGATGGCGCGCCACGGCTACCGGGTGGGTGTGCCCACGGTCGGGTGGTGGCGCGAGGCGTTGAACACCGACGCCGCGGCCTACGGGGGGACCGATGCGGGAAACTACGGCGGCAGCCACACCGACGAAGTGCCCGCGCACGGCCACGGACAGAGCCTCTCGCTGACCCTGCCGCCGCTCTCGGTGTTGATCTTCACGGCGCCGGCGTAGACTACGCCCGCGATGCCGCACTGCGCCGCGTGCGGGGACGACCACCCCGATGCCCAAAGCCTCTGCCCCCGCACGGGCGAGGTCATGACCATCGGGCCGTGCGGCACCCGCATCGACCGCTACGACATCGAGCGCTGGATCGGCGGCGGGGGCATGGGCGCGGTGTACCTCGCGCGCCACACGATGCTGCAGCACCGCGTCGCGCTGAAGCTCCTGCACCCCTCCATCGCGCAGCGGGGTGACATCCTCGAGCGCTTCTTGCGCGAGGCCCGGGCCACGGCGTCGCTGGGCAGCCCGCACATCGTGAAGGTCTTCGACTGCGCGGTGACCCCCGAGGGCACGGCGTTCATCGCGATGGAGGCGCTCGACGGCGAGAGTCTGCAGGGGCTCATCAATCGCGAGCGGGTGGTCCCGCCGCCGCGGGCCGTGGCGATCATCACCCAGGTGCTCGACGGCCTCGCCGTGGCCCACACCGCGGGCATCGTGCACCGCGACATGAAGCCCGGGAACGTCTTTCTCACCCCCGTCCCCGGGGCGCGCGAGGAGCGAGCGACCATTCTGGACTTCGGCATCAGCAAGATGCGCTCGGGGTCGGCGGCGTCGCTCACCCAGACCGGCACGGTGATGGGCACGCCGCACTACATGGCCCCGGAGCAGATCTGGAACTCCAAAGACATCGACCACCGCGCGGACATCTACGCCGTGGGCGTGATGCTCTACGAGATGGTCTCGGGTCGCCTGCCCTTCGAAGCCGGGAGCACCGCCGAGCTGCTCGTGAAGGCCTGCACCACCGACCCGATCCCGCTGCGTGACCTGAACCTCCCGCTGCCTCCCCTGCTCGTCGCCGCGGTGGATCGGGCGATGACCCGGGACCTCGCTCGACGCTTCGCCACCGCGCGGGACTTCGCCGAGGCGCTGCGCGACGCTGGTGCTCCGGTGTCGAAGGTGACGATCCCGCAGCCCATGGTGCAGGTACCAGACCTCCACTACGCCGCCCCTGTCGCACCCCCCGCGCCGCTCATGCTCGCGCCCACAGCCTGGGGCATGGCCCCGCCGCAGTCGCTCATCGGCACGCAGCCCATGCCCCCTGCGCCGCGGAGCTCTCGCCGCACGCTGATCATCGTGCTCATCGCGGTTCTCGCCACGATGACCCTGGTGTGCCTGCTCGCCATCGCCTGGTACAGCGTCGGTGAAGTTTCCGACGGGCCTTCGGCGTCGCGCGACGCGGGACTGGTCCCGTCGATGGTCCCGATCCACACGCCGCCGGGGAACGGCGAGCAGATGATGCCGACGCCCAACAGCATCACGATCATCCCAGGATCCGAGGGCGTGACCCTGCGACCCACCGCGGATGGCATTCGCATCATCCCGAACCGCGCCTCGAACGCGGCGGGGGGCGACGACGAGTAGGCCCGTCAGAACGACCGCGGTCCCAACAAGAACCGCAGCGCGTTGGGGAGACGACTCCGCCACGCGGCCTCGTTGTGCGCGGCGCCGGGCTGCACGGTGTAGCGCAGGCTCTCACCGTCGCGGTATCCCGCGGCGCGGAGGGCGTCGGCGAGCATGCGGGTGTCGTCCACGCCATCGCGCGAGGGGCCGCTGTCGCCCGAGTCGACCCACACGCGGAGCATCCGCGCGCCGCGGGCCGCGGGAACCTCGCGGAGGATCATCCGCCCGTCCCACCACGTCGACGGAGACATCGCGCCGACGGCGCCGAAGACATCTGCGCGGCGCAGTCCGATCCAGAGCGAGACCAGGCCCCCCAGCGACGAGCCGACCAACGCGGTGTGCGCGGGGCCGGTGAGCGTACGAAACGATCGGTTGACCTCGGGCATGAGCTCGTCGACGAGCAGGGTGAGGTACTGCGCGGCGCGGCCGCCTCGCATCACCTCGGGGTCGGCGCTGGGGGTGTACTCGTCGATTCGTGCGGAGGTGTTCTCAACGCCCACGACGATGGCCTCGCGCACCGTGCCGTCGGACGCGCCGAGGTTCATCGCATCGTCTGCCTCCCACGCCTGACCGCCGAACGACGCCCCGGGCTCGAAGAGGTTCTGCCCGTCGTGCATGTAGACCACGGGATAGCGTCGCGTGGGGTGTTCGTCGTACGAGGGCGGCAGGTAGACCCACACCCCGCGGACGTTGCCCAGCGCGGCCGAGCGAAGGTCTCCCCGCCAGCGTCGCGCGACGCCGTTCTCGCGGCCGAAGCGCGCCCACACCTCGGTGGTCTCGCCGGGACGCGCGGTGAAGTTCGGGCCCAGCGACCAGGTCATGTCGTCGCCCAGCGGCTTCCACGCGAAGGGCGCCCGCACGGCGTCGCTGGACCACTCCGAGACCTCGTCGCTCACGCGTCGCAGCGCCACCCCGCGGGTCCAGGTGAGCAGACCCGGCGCGTCGCCGCGGAGGCTCAGCGCGCGCATGCCCAGCCCGTGTCGCACCCGCAGCACGGTGGGCGCACCGACCTCGACCGCGGGTGCATCGGCGGTCACCGCGTCGACCCCGGGTGCGTCGGCGGTCACCGCGTCGACCCCGGGTGCGTCGGCGGTCACCGCGTCGACCGCCGCGTCGCGAGGCGCGACTGGCACAACGTCCATGCGCGGCGTGTCGTCGACGGTGGGCGCGTCGTGCGGGGGGCGGTCCCCGGCGTCGACCGCGGGCTCGACGCGCGACCCGGCACAGCCTGCCCAGAGCAACCCCACGATGATCCCGGTGCGTGCGCGCATCGCCCGTTGGTCGCGCGACGTCACCGTGACGTCAATGTCAGTTCGTCGACGCCGCGCGGCGTGTCGTTGACACGCTGACTGTGAACGCGCAGCCCGATGCGCGACTGCGCAATGGATGCATGTGGGCGCTGCAGGCCCATGTCGCATTCCGCCACGCACGCGCGCACCCCTGCAGATCGCGTCGAGTTGCGTCAAACGACCGGGGGGCACCCCACCGATCGCCCGCAGATCCGTCTCCGCGACGTGCTTACTGAAGCGCTTCGATAGTGTTGTCAGCGCGACGGCTGGTGCATCTCAAAGGGCTGGAGCTCTGGTTGCATTGTTCCCTGGCGAAGGCGCGACGGCGCGCCAGGGACGGAGGTCATGGCCACCATGTCGAAGAAGCGCTTCGTTCGTGCCGCAGGCTACGTGTTCACCTGGGAGCTTGATCCGAGCAGTGTCGAGGTGGACCTGGAGATGCACCGCGAGGACGACGCCCATCGGCGCAAGTTCTTCGTGGCGAAGACGCGCTGTGCGCCCGACCGTGACGCGGTGTACGCCCGCGCCATGGCGATGGTGGCGTGGCTGCGCTCGTTGAACGTCCCCGCGCGCCGCGACCCGCAGGCGCAGGCGGTGATGGAGCAGATCGCGGTGACCAATGACCGGCTGGCTCGGCTCCGCGCGCGTTCGCCCGCCGCGGCGTTGAGCTTCGACCGCATGCTCGAAGGGCAGACCGCGGCCGCGTAGCGCTGGTACAACCATCTGCGGAGGCGTCACACCGATGATCCGCAGAGTCCTCTGGTTGCTCTCCGCGCTGGCCTTTGCCCCGGTCGCGGCGGCCATCACCCAACCGAACGGCACCGTCATCCCCGTGGGTGATGAGCTCCAGCGCATCTTCACGGGGCGCGGCGAGACCCTGCGCGTGCGCGAGGACGCCGCCATCATGCCCGAGCGCTTTCTGCCCGGGTGCCGCCTCACGTTCACCCTCATCTCCCGCGGGGCGTCGCAGTTTCGCAACATCTTCGGCTGGTACAACGTGCGCCCCGGGATGCGCCCCGACCCGGCGGACCTGCACGTGCTCATCCCGTGCAACGCCACCGCGGGCAACCGCTTCGAGCTGAACCTCCGGGGCAACCCCGACTACCGCGGCGGCGAGATCGGCTTCTTTCTTCGCACGCCGCAAGACGGCACGCCGCCCAACCTCTGCCCGGGTGACTGCTGCGCCGACCTCTCCCGCGGCGGGTACAACTACTTCAGCGAGCGGCAGTACAACCCCGACAACATGGGGGCGAACTCGGTCCTCCACCTGCTGATCTACGACTCGCGCGTGCAGCGCAACGCCTTCTACTTTACGTGGGAGGACCTCTTCGCGGGCGGCGACAACAACTTCACCGACTTCGTCGCCCTCGTCGACCAGATCGTCTGCACGGGCGCGGGCGGCGCGTGCAGCACCGGCGAGCGCGGCGTGTGCGCGGCCGGCACGCAGCAATGCCGCAACGGCGCCCTCGCGTGTCAGCGCAGCGTGGCCCCCTCCGGCGAGCGCTGCGACGGCCTCGACAACGACTGCGACGGCGACGTCGACGAGGGGGACGGGCTCTGCCCCGGCGAGCAGCTCTGCGACCGCGGCACCTGCGTCGTGCGCTGCCTCAGCGAGCTCGGGTGCTACGAGGGCCTCACCTGCACGCCCCGCGGCACCTGCGTCGAGTCGGGCTGCGCGTCGGTGACCTGCCCCAGCGGACAGCGTTGCGCCGCAGGGCGTTGCGTCGAGTCGTGCGAGGGCATTCGTTGCCCGACGGGGCGCGTCTGCCGCGCGGGGCGATGCGCCGACCCCTGCGCGGGCGTGACCTGCGACAGCGACCAGGTGTGCGTCTCGGGCGACTGCGTGCCGCGCTGCGAGTGCCGCGCGTGCGCGGGCGGGCAACGCTGCGCGGCCGACGGGCGCTGCGTGGCCGAGCGCTGCGCGACCGTGACCTGCCCCGCGGGGCAGACTTGCGCCGACGGCGCCTGCGTCGACGCCTGCGCGGGCGCGACCTGCCCCGTGGGCGAGCGCTGCGAGGCGGGCGCGTGTGTGCCCGTGCCGGTGATGGACGCGGGCGTCGCCCGCGATGTGGTCCTCCCCACCGTGGACCTCGGCGCGCGCGACGACGTGGTCGACGCCGCGACCCCGATGGACCTCGGGGCCGAAGGGGGCCGCGTGACGCTCGACGTGAACGACCGCGGCCGCTCGGGGTGCTCGTGTCGGGTGGGCGCGAGCGCGCCGGCCCGCGGTGTCTTGCCCTTCGCGCTGCTCGCGCTCTGCGCGCGGCGTCGTCGGGTCAGGTGCGGTTCTTCAGCCGCTCGCGGATGCGCGACGCGTAGCCCTCTTTGATCTCCTGCCGCGCGCGGCCGACGGCGAGGGCGTCGTCGGGCACGTCGCGCGTGACCACCGACCCGGAGCCCACATAGGCGCCCTTGCCGATGGTGATCGGGGCCACGAGGGAGCTGTTCGAGCCGATGAACGCGCCCTCACCGATGGTGGTCTGGTGCTTTCGAAAGCCGTCGTAGTTGCAGAAGATCGTGCCCGCGCCGATGTTCGCCCCGGCGCCGACGTCGCCGTCGCCGAGGTACGCGAGGTGCTGCGCCTTGGCGCCCGCGCGGACCTCGGTCTTCTTGAGCTCCACGAAGTTGCCGATGGCGGCCTTGTGGGCGACGCGGCTGTCCATGCGCAGGTGGGCGAAGGGGCCGATGCTCGCCTCGGGGCCCACCTCGCTGTTGGAGATGATCGAGTAGGGCTTCACCACGGCGTCTTGCCCGATGACGGCGTTGTCGAGCACCGAGCCCACGTCCACCGTGGCGTTGGGGCCCACGCGGGTGCGGCCGCGGAGCACCACGTTGGGCCCCACCACCGCGCCCGGTGACACCTCCACGTCGCGGTCGATGACCGCGCTCGATGCGATGGTGCTGCCCGCGCGGCGGTGGCCGTCGGCGATGCGGCGGCGCAGGAGTTCCTCGGCGGTGGCGAGCTCGGCGCGGTCGTTCACGCCCTGCAGCACCGCGGCGGACCACGGCACCTCGCTCACCGCGCTCTCCTGCGCGGCGATGGCCACGAGGTCGGTGAGGTAGAACTCGCCCTGCGCGTTCTGCGACGAGATGCCCTGGAGCCCGCGCTGCAGAAACTCCCGCGACACGCAGTAGAGCCCGGGGTTCACCACGCGCACCGCGCGCTCGGCCTCGGTGCAGTCCTTGTGCTCGCGAATGGCGACGACGCGGCCGTCGGCGCCCTTGAGGATGCGGCCGTAGCCCGTGGGGTCGTCGACCTCCATGGTGAGCAGCGAGAGCAGGCCCGCGCCGCGCGCCGCCGCGAGACGCTGGAGGGCCGCGGCGGGCACGCACGGCACGTCGCCGTAGGTGATCATCACCTCGGTGACGTCGTCGCGCACCGCGCCGATGCCCGCGCGCACGGCGTCGGCGGTGCCCCGCTGCTCGTGCTGCACGGCGAAGTCAACGCGCTCGCCGAAGCGCTGGCGCACGGCCTCCATGACCTTCTCGCGGCCGTGGCCCACCACCAGCACCACCTGCTCGGTGCCCGCGTCGAGCGCGGCGTCGACCGCCCAGGTCACCATCGCGACGCCCGCCAGGGGGTGCAGCACCTTGGGGAGCGAGGACTTCATCCGGGTGCCCTGACCCGCGGCCAGGATGATCGTGCAACGTGCAGTCACAGGTGTCCCTGGGATCCTTTCCGCGCAGGCGCCCCAGAGCCTCTCCAGGGGGACCGCGCGCTCGCGCGTCTCTAACACGGTTGTCCCCGCGCCGGGCGCTGCACTACCCTCCGCGACACCGTGAACGTCGGGATCTACGGCGGCAGCTTCAACCCCCCGCACATCGCGCATGTGCTCGCCGTGAGCTACGTGCTCGCGACGCAGGACCTCGCGCGCGTGCTCGTCGTGCCGACCTTCGCGCACCCCCTGGGCAAGCCCCTCACGCCCTTCGCCCACCGGGTGGAAATGTGCAACCGGTCCTTTCGAGACCTCCGTCGGGTGGAGGTGAGCGAGATCGAGTCGCAGCTCGGCGAGACCTCCCGCACGCTGTACACCCTCCGCGCGCTGCAGGCCCGCAACCCGGACTGGTCCATGCGGCTCATCGTGGGGGCTGACATCCTCGAAGAGCGCGACCGCTGGTTCGGGTGGGACGAGGTGGTGCGCCTCGCGCCGCCCATCATCCTCGGGCGGCAGGGCTTCGAGCACCCCGAGGCGCCCTTCCCGCTGCTCCCCGCGGTGGCGTCGAGGGACCTCCGCGCGCGCATCGCCCGCGGCGACGACGTCTCCGCCCTGGTGCCCCGGGAGGCCCTCGCCTACGCCCGGGAGCACGGGCTCTACGCCCCCTGACGGCGGCGCCCGCAGCGGCGTAGACTTCGCGCGCGAGACCGTGCGAGACGTCGCGCGCAGACCGCCGCGGCGGTCGCTGAAGGAGATCCCTGGCCGTGATGTACCAACACTCCTGGGGCCCGCCCCCCACCATGTCGTCGCAGGGCATGACCCTCGACCGGCACATCCTGGAGCGACAGCGAGCGATCCCCGGCGCCACCGGTGATTTCACGGGTCTGTTCCAGCAGATCGCGCTCGCCGCGAAGATCATCAACTCGCGCGTGCGCCAGGCGGGCCTCGCGGGGATCCTCGGGCTCACCGGCGAGAAGAACGTGCAGGGCGAGGAGGTCCAGAAGCTCGACGCCTTCGCGCAGAACGTCATGGAGCGCTCGGTGGAGGCCGGCGGTCACCTCTGCGTGATGGCCAGCGAAGAGGCCGACGACGTCATCCCCATCCCCGACAAGTACCCCACGGGGAAGTACGTGCTGCTCTTCGACCCCCTCGACGGCAGCTCGAACATCGACGTCGACATCTCCATCGGCACGATCTTCTCGATCCACCGCCGCGTCACCGTGGGGCGCAACGGCGCGCTCGCCGACTGCCTCCAGCGGGGCTCGTCGCAGGTGGCCGCGGGCTACGTGATCTACGGCTCCAGCACGGTGCTGGTGTACTCCACGGGCGACGGCGTGCACGGCTTCACCCTCGACCCCAGCGTCGGGGAGTTCTTTCTCTCGCACGAGAACATCAAGATCCCCGCGCGCGGCAAGACCTTCTCGGTGAACGAGGGCAACAGCCAGCTCTGGACACCGGGGCTGCGGCGATGGGCCGAGGCGATGAAGTCCCCGAAGCCCAACGCCGACGGGAGCATGTCGGTGAACTCCGCGCGCTACGTGGGCTCGCTGGTCGCGGACTTTCACCGCACGCTGCTCAAGGGCGGCGTGTTCGCGTACCCCGCCGACGCCAAGAGCCCGAACGGCAAGCTGCGGCTGCTCTACGAGGCCGCGCCCATGGCGTTCATCTGCGAGGCCGCGGGCGGCTCTGCGAGCGATGGCAACCGTCGCATCCTGGACATTCAGCCCGCGAAGCTCCACGAGCGCACGCCGCTCTACGTGGGCAGCAAGGACGACGTCGCCGTCGTCGAGCGCTACCTCCGCGAGGGCTGAGCCCCTGCCGTTTCGAGGCTTCAGCCCTCGGTGGGCGTCGGGGCGTCGGGGGTGACCTCGGGCTCCTCGACGTCCGCCGGCGCGCCCTCGGGACGCACGGGGCCCTGAGGGCCGGTCGGTCGACCGCCGCGCCGCGCGCCGAAGCGCTGGTGCACGCGGTCGAGGTCTTGAAACGCCGGCGAGCGATAGGCGTTGGGGTCGGTGCCGCGGCGGTCCTGGTTGCGGCCCAGCATCCCCCGCGGGAGGGTCGGGGTGCGCGCAGGACCTTGCGACGCAGGGGCTTCGGTCACCGCGCCGTCGGCTCCCTCTTCCTCTTCGACGTCCTTCGGCAGGCCCGCGTAGTCGATCTTGTAGGGGTTCTGATCGACGTCTTGAAAGCCCGGCGAGCGGTAGGCGTTGGGGTCCTCGGCGACGCTGCGCGGACGCGGCGGCTCCTGCGGCCGACGCGGCCCGGCGGGGGGTGTGTTGCGTGGGGCGTTGCCGCGGGGGGCTCCCGGGCCGGGGGCGTTCCCCCGGGGCGCACCCTGCGCGGGGGCTGACGGGCGCGGCCCGGCCCCCGGCGTGGGCGCTCTGCCGCCGCGTCGCTCGTCGTCTGCGCCACCCATTCGATCCCGATCGCGCCGTGCCATGTGCTGCTCGCTCTCCCGAAAAGGGGGCGCACCCTACGGACCCGACGGCCGCCCTGTCAAAGCCTCCTGCACCAATACTGGCGCGGGCGAGGGCCCCGGGCTATGCGGTGGACCTTCATGACGCGGATGATCCGTTGGGCGGCGTCGAGCCTGGTCAGCCTGGTGCTGCTGTGGGCCTACTTCTTTGTGCCCATCGGCGACAGCCAGCGCACGCTCTGGGATCACACCCGTCGGATCTGGTCCACGCCCGAGGCGCGGGATCTCCGGCACGACATCGACCGCGCGGGCCACCAGGTCGCGACGAAGATCCGCGACGAGGTGATCCCCACGGTGCTCGCCACCGACGCGGGCGCGCGCCCCCGCGACGGCGCCGACGCGGGCGTGATATCCCGCCACCCATGATCCAGCTTGCGGACCCGGCGCGGGAGCACCGCGACCACCAGGACGCCATCGAGTCTGCCGCCCTGCGGGTGCTGCGCGGCGGCGTGTACATCCTCGGCCCCGAGGTCACCACCTTTGAGCGCGCCTTCGCGGACTACTGCGGGGCCGGTCACGCCGTGGGCGTGTCCAACGGCTCCGACGCCATCGTGGTCGCGCTGCACGCCCTCGGGGTGGGCCCGGGCGACGAGGTCATCACCACGGCGTTCAGCTACTTCGCCTCGGCCAGCGCGATCCTCCGGGTGGGCGCGACGCCGGTCTTCGCCGACATCGACCTCGCGACCTTCAACCTCTCCCCCGAGGACGTGGCCCGCCGCGTGACCCCGCGCACCCGGGCGATCCTCGCGGTGCACCTCTTCGGCCGCTGCGCCGACACCGAGGCCCTCGGAGAAATCGCCCGCGCCCACGGCCTCGCGCTCATCGAGGACGCCGCCCAGGCCTGCGGCGCCTCGCGGGGCCCGCGCCGCGTCGGCACGCTGGGGACGATCGCGTGCTTCTCGTTCTTCCCCGCCAAGCCCCTCGGGTGCGACGGCGACGGGGGCGCGTGCACCACCGACGACCCCGCGCTCGCCGCCGCCATGCAGCGCGCGCGCATCACCGGCGCGAGCGCCAAGAACGTGCACGACGGCCCGGGCGGGAACTACCGCCTCGACCCGCTGCAGGCCGCGATCCTCGGCGCGAAGCTCCCGCGCTACGAGCACCGCATCGCGCGCCGACGCGCCCACGCCGACCGCCTGCGCGACGCCCTGTGCGAGCTCTCCCCCGCGCTCGTGGTGCCCGACGACGACCCTCACGGGCGGCACGTCTACGCGCAGTTCACGGTGCGGCACCCCTCGCGCGACACGCTGCAGCGGGCGCTGCGCGCGCGGGACGTCGCCGCGGAGGTGTACTACCCCGTGCCCATGCCGCTGCAGGGCGCGGTGGCGCACCTCGGTCACCGCCGCGGAGACTTTCCCTTCGCCGAGCGCGCGGCCGCGGAGGTGCTGTCGATCCCCGTGCACAGCGAGCTCGACGACGGCGACGTGGCGCGCGTGATCGACGCCGTGCGAAGCGCGGTGAAGGAGGTGGAGGCGTGAGCGTGTACGTGCATCCGAGCAGCATCGTCGACGACGGCGCCGTGCTCGGCGAGGGCACGAAGGTCTGGCACTTCTGCCACATCTCCGCGGGCGCGCGGGTCGGCCGCAACTGCGTCTTCGGGCAGAACTGCTTCCTCGCCGCCGTGACCCTCGGCGACAACGTGCGGGTGCAGAACAACGTGAGCCTCTACGACGGGGTCACCCTCGAGGACGACGTCTTCGTGGGCCCGAGTGCGGTGTTCACCAACGTGAACAATCCCCGCGCGGCGTTTCCGCGCAAGGACGAGTACCGCCGCACCCGCGTGGGCCGCGGCGCCAGCATCGGGGCGAA
The DNA here is from genome assembly GCA_044376155.1 of Polyangiales bacterium. GTDB lineage: Bacteria > Myxococcota_A > Polyangia > Polyangiales > JAWKRB01. Next base: position 5,299 of record JBILLI010000051.1, on the reverse strand, counting down.
CGCCACGGTGGTGTGCGGGCACGACGTGGGCGAGGGGGCCTTCATCGCCGCGGGCGCGGTGGTGACCCGCGACGTGCCGGCCTTCGCGATGGTAGGCGGGGTGCCCGCGCGTCACATGGGCTGGATGTGCCGCTGCGGCGAGCGTCTGCCCGAGGCGTCGCTGCGCTGCGCGCGCTGCGGGCGGGGCTATCGCAGGGAGGGTGAGGGGCTGGCAGAGCAGCGAGCGACCGAGGCGTGAGAGAGGCTGTTCGCCGATCGCGGTGGGCCCTCGCGCTGTTCGCGCTCGCGGTCGCCTGTGCGTCGCCGCGACGGCCGTCGTCGCAGCCGCGGGTTGACGCGCCCGCGCTCCGGCGAACAGACACGGCGGTCGCCGACCCGGCGGCGTCGTCGCTGGTCGCCGAGATCGTGGCGATGGCGCGGCGCGAGGGGGTGACGCTGGCGGCAGATCCCGCCCTCGACGAGACCGCGCGAGGGCTGCTCGCGCGCGTGCTGGCGGCGCCAGGGCACCGCACGCCGGGCGCGCCCGTGATCCAGGCGCTGGCGTGGCGGGCGGGGCTCATCGATCCGATCCCCGCGGTGGTGGTGATGCGGCGAAGCCCGGGAGCGTGGAGCGACGAGTCGCGGCGCGGGCTCACGGCCCTGCTGCGCGGTGATGGTCCCTCGCACGTGGGCGCGGCGGTGACGCGCGTCGACGGCGACGAGCTGGTGGTGCTCACGCTCGTGCAGCGCCGGGTGGAGGTCACTCCGGTCTCGCGTTCGGCGCGTGTGGGCGAGCGCCTCTCGTTGCGCGGCGCGCTGCAGGGAGGGGTTCACCAACCGGTGCTGATGCTCACGCGCCCCGACGGGAGCACCCGCGAGACGCCGCTGGGCGAGGGGCCGTCGTTCGACACCGGGGTCGCGCTCGACGCGCGTGGTGCGTGGCAGGTGGAGCTGATGGCGCACTCGGCGCAGGGCGCCACGGTGGTGGCCAACTTCCCGGTCTACGTCGACGTAGAGCCTCCGCCGGTGCCCGAGGACCGCGCGGTCGCGACCTCCACCGACCCCGCGTCGGTCGCCCAGGAGCTCCGTGCTGCGCTCGACCAGACCCGTGCGCGCGCGGGGCTCCCTGGGCTGCAGGCGCTCCCGGTGCTCGACCGCGTGGCGCAGGCTCACTCAGACGACATGGCCGCGCATCGCTTCGTGGCGCACATCTCGCCGACCACCGGGGCGCACGATGACCGGTTGCGCGCGGCGGGCTTTCTCGCGGGGCTCTCGCTGGAGAACGTCGCGCGCGGGTACAGCGCGGCGGAGATTCACGAAGGGCTCCTCGCGAGCCCGGGGCACCGCGCCAACGTGCTGCACGCGACGGTGACGCACGTGGGCATCGGCGTCGCGCGGGAGCCTGACGGCGCCGGGCTGCTGGTCACCGAGGTCTTCGTCGAGGTGCCGCGTGCGTTGGACACGCGCGCCGAGGCGGGGCGGCTGCTCGAGGCGGTGAACGCGCTCCGTCGTGCCCGCGGGCTCGTCGTGCTCCGCCACGATGGCGTGCTGGAGTCCGCGGCGGCGCAGGCCGCGCGTGGCTTCTTCGAGCAGCCAGGCTCCGACCAGCAGAGCCTGTTTCAGTCCGCCGCGCGCACGGCGCAGCGGGCCGCGGGGACGTATCGCCGGGTGTCGGTGGCAGGGGCCTTCGGTCCGCGCGCGACGGGGGCCGAGCAGGCGCCCTCGTTGTTGGAGGCCGACCTGCGCTTCATCGGTGTCGCGGTCGCACAGGGGGACCGGCCGAATCAGCCGTCGGGATCGGTGCTGGTGGTGTTCCTGACCGCGGTGCCGTTGTGACGGCGGCGGATCAGAGACGGCGCTGAAGGTCGGAGTTCGCGCCGCTCGCCTCGGGGCGGCGGCAGGTGAAGGCCGCGCGGAGGATGAAGCTGCGGCCGTCGCCCGTGAGGAGGTTCACGTCGAGGGCGCGGCCGTGATCGGCCTCGCGGCACTCGGGTGTGGTCAGCACGATGGTCTCGTCGTCGGCCACGGCGACGTTCGTCGCGGGGCGCGGGCCCACGCGGACATCGAGCGTACCGAGCGCGCGAAACCCGCTGCCGCGGATGCGCACCTCGTCACCGCCCGATGGCTTGCCTGACGGGGGGTTCATGCTCGTGAACACGATGCCCTCCTTCTTGCAGCCGCTCATCGCGAGCAGCGAGGTCAAAAGGGCGAGGGTCGTCACCGGGCGGAACCACGAGGATCGCATCGTCTGTCTGGGCCTCCGAAGCGCGAACGCAGCGGGCGAAGCTATTCCCAAGGCTCTGCGAGGGTCAAGCGCGTGCGACAATCACCCAAGCCGTCGGGCGCGAGAAGCATCTCAGCGAGGGTCTGCAACGCGGCGCAGGAAAGGGCGTGGCGTGTGGTCCGCGGCGTGACGACAGCGTTCGGTCCGTGGCATGTTCGGTGCCTATGCGCAGCCGACGTGGTCACACGTCGGGCATTGCGAATTGCCGCGAGTTGAACCAAAACGCGCGGGTCGCATCGAACACCGTCAGGTGCCGAAGCGGCGCGAAGGACCAGAGGAGCGCACCGTGGCGAAGAACAAGGGCAAGCGGGGGAAGTCCAGGCGCGACGGCGGTCTGCCCGAGATCGACAGCGTCACCGCGACCCAGCCCGCCGCGGCGGTTGCGGCGCAGTCCGGCACAGCTCCTTCGCGCAGCGAGGTGGTCGAGGGCATTCGGGTGGAGGGCAACGTGATCCACCTTCCGAAGCCGGCAGGTTCGGAAGAGAGCGTGTCTTCTCGCCCGACGATGCGGGCCGGCAGCGGTTGGAGCGACTCGCCGCAGCAGGTTGAAGACAACCCCCTCCGCAGCGATGAGGGGGAGGCGCATCGGACCACCGTTCCGCCCGAGGCCGGGGAGACCGAAGCGTCGGAGGTCAGCGGCGAGGTGCTCTCGCCGGTGTCGCCGGTCGTCGAGGCCGAGACCAAGACCGAGAAGGCCGACGCGAAGACCGAGAAGACCGAGCCCAAGGCTGACGTGAAGACCGAGCCCAAGGCCGACGTGAAGACCGAGCCCAAGGCCGACGTGAAGACCGAGCCCAAGGCCGACGCGAAGACCGAGAAGGCCGACGCGAAGACCGAGAAGGCCGAGTCCAAGAAGGACGTCGTTATCGGTCGCGGTGAACGCCGTGACCGCAAGGAGTCCCTCTCGGCGCACCTCTCGGATGAGGCCAAGGCGTTCTTCTCCGACAAGTCGTTGGAGGCCGCCTACAAGCCGCACCACGACAACTTCGAAGACCTCACGCCCGCCCACGAGGACCACGCGCACGACGTCGCGCGGAGCCGCAAGTGGATGCGGGTCACGGGTCTGCTCCTGGTGGGCGTTGTGGCTGTCATCGGCGCCTTCGCGATGCAGTCTCGCTACGGGGTTCAGGAGACGGTGATCTCGACCCCGCAATACCGCCCGGACCCTGCGCCGCCCGCCCCTCCCGCAGCGGAGACGCCCACGCCTCCTCCCGCAGCGGAGACGCCCACGCCTCCTCCCGCGACGGAGACGCCTGCGCCCGCCCCTGCGGCCGAGACGCCCGCGCCGCCCCCCGCAGCGGAGACGCCTGCGCCTGCCGCTGCGGCCGAGACCCCTGCGCCTGCCCCTGCGGCCGAGACCCCTGCGGCCCCCGCGGCTCCGGTTGCGCCTCCGCCAGCTCCCGCGGCCGAGACCCCCGCTCCCCCGGCCCCGGCGGCGGCCGCGGTCCCTGCGGCGCCTTCGGGCGATGCCGCGGCTTTGCTCTCGGCCGCGCGTCGCTCGGGTCGCATCGACGCGTGGGAGGCGTACTTCAACGCCGCGCCGACCGAGGATCGACTCATGGCCAGCACCGCGATGGGCATGGCGGAGCGCGGACGAAACGCGGACGCCGAGCGGCTCGCGCAGCGCGCGGTGACGGCGAACCCCGAGAACGGTCAGGGGTGGTTCGTGCTCGCGGTCGTCCGCGGCGCGCTGCGCAATCGGGACGGGGCGCGCGAGGCGAAGCAGCGCTGCATCGCGCTCGGCGGCCGTTGGGCCGGCGAGTGCCGCGGGATCTGAGAGTCTGTCGATCCATCTCTCCCGTGTCGGCATCGCCGACCGAGCTCTCCATGCTGCGTCGCGACGACCCACCGCACATTGAGGGCGGTCTCAACGTCGCGCTTTGCCCGGCCGTTCGCGCGGACTCGGTCTGGATTCATCGACAGACTCTGGGCCCGCTCCGCGTGTGATCGGCCCTGCGTGTGCGGCGGGGTTCACCGCATTCCGTAGCGCGCTGCCGCATCGTCCCGAGAACCGCGAATCCCACGCAGCGTTGCCGCGGCGAAGACCTTCGTCGGCGCGTCTGCGCAGCGCGGGGGGCTGCGCCAGGGCGGTGCGCTCACCATCGCAGGACGCCGCGCGCGAGAGCTCCTGCGCGCGGGCGGTGTCGACCCGGACGAAGGGTGTCGGTGCGGGCGACCCACTCGCCCTTCGCGCTGCCGTCGGTCGCCGCAGCGTGGGCGCTCAAGCCTCCGGTCCGCGCGCACGTCGGCAGGCATCCAGGCGCAGCGCAGGCGAAGGAGGAGACCCGCCGTCGGTTCCCTCGGGCAGCACCGGAGTCGGTGCTTCGGACCGCTGCGGTGTTGCGTCGAGCACCGCCCGCGCCAGCTCCGTGGCGTCGCCATGCAGACATGCCACGATGACAACGATGTACCCGTATTCATTCAGGATTTTGTCAGGATCTTCGGTCGTTGAATCAGGGGCTGTGTTCACCCGGCTGCACCCCTCAATCTTGTTGTCGTCGAGCCCGTGAAAGGGCCCGGTACGGTGGTGGAGGAGGGCTGCTGCGACGGCTGAGCCCTGCTCCCTCGTTCGGCAGTCGAGCGCGAGGATCCCAGGCGGAGCGGCCGCAAGCGATTCGTCGAAACCGCACCGATCCTGGTGAGTTCGGCGGTGGGGCGTCTGCGGTCGCGCGTGCCCGCGCGGCCCCGTCGGAGTGCGCGCCATGGACGCGCCGCGGCGCGCTCGCCGCCGGTGATCCCACGCGCCCTCGACGCCGTCGTTGCGCTGTCTCCGCAGACGCGCGAGCCCCGTGGGGTTGGCGCGCCGCGGAGAACTCGTCGACGAACGCGGCCACGGTGTCGCCCGTGGCCGACGCGCGGCGGCCTTGTGTTAGCGTGCGTGGCCTATGTCCCGGCGCGTGCTGGTCATTACGCCTACCTACAATGAGCGCGAGAACCTCGAGACCTTCGTCGGCCTGCTGCACGCCGCGGCGCCCGAGGCCGACGTGCTCGTGGTCGACGACAACTCCCCCGACGGCACCGGCGACATCGCCGACG
>JBILLI010000483.1:0-5975 GCA_044376155.1 Polyangiales bacterium | reverse complement strand
GTTCGGCGCGTACTCCGTCGCCGCGGTGGGGAAGCGGGTGAAGTCCGCGGGGAAGAACTGCATCCCCGCGAAGAGGTTCACGTGGCGGCTGAGGCCGAACTCGACGTTGAGCCCGAGAAAGCCCCGGGTCGAGGTGCCAGCGTCGCAGACCGGCACGACCTCCTGCATCGCGCCCGCGCCCGCCATGGCGTTGCGGGTGCGCACCTCGTCGCGCGTGCGGGCGTTGGCGCAGAGGTCGAAGAGCCGACTGTTCTGCGTGAGGGTGGGGTTGTACTCCCCGGCCGTGTCGCTGTTGTGCTCGAAGCCGCCGTTGAGCGTGATCGAGAAGCTCCCCGGGCGGTTCGCGCGGGCGCGGGCGGCGGCGTTGGGATCGGTCTCGCCCGCGGCCTCTTCGTCGCTCGCGAGGGAGAAGTTGAACGACACGTTGAGCTGCCCGGTGACGCCGACGCCGCGGCGCCCCTCGGTGCCGAAGGCGCCGTAGACCCGGAGCTCACCGCCCACCGCGAGCACGTCTTCGAGCAGGCGCAGGCCGAAGCGCGAGCGCAGCTCGAACTCGTTCCAGACGCCCAGGATGCGAATGCCCAGGCCGCCGTCGACGGCGAACAGACCGTGGGGCATGAAGCCCAGCGTCGCGCGGAACTCCGCGGGGAGGCCGCCGTAGCTGGCGATGAAGTCCACCGCGCCGTCGCCCCGCGTAAGCGGCGCCGCGCCGAAGGTGCTGATGGCCGCGCGCCGACGCGCCACGTCGCTGCGCGACGGACCGATGCGCGGGAGCGTGAGGCTCAGCGCGTTGCCCCCGGGCTGGAGCACCATCGAGCGCGTGTCGGTGGCGTGCCCCGGCGCGGTCACGGTGATCTGCACGCTGCCCACGGGCAGGTTGCCGATGTCGCCGATGGGCTGCGGGGGGTTGGTGTTCACCTGCATCGTGGCGCCGGGCACGGGGTTGGTGAGCCGCACCGAGAGCGTCGCGAGCTGCTGCGCGGCGCGCATCGTCGGGTCGACCACCTCGCAGGCGCGCTCGGCGGTGAGGTTGCAGCGCTGCTCGAAGTCCTCGAAGCCCGGCGCGCGGATGCGGATCACGTGCTCGCCGAAGCGCACGTCGCCGCGGTCCACGGGAGAGCCCGTGGCGGCCTCGCCGTCGATGCTGATCTGCGCGCCCGGCGTGGACGTGACCACGCGGAGCCGCCCGGTCTGCGGCGCGGCGGCGAGCTCGTCGACGTTGAGGTTGAGCTCGGCCTGGCCCGCGACCACCGTGACCTCGCGGGTCTGCGCGACGCGGCCCGGCGCGGTGACCCGGAGCACGTGGGTGCCCGCGGCGACGTTCTCGCGCTGGGGGGGCGTGCCGTCGAGCAGCTCGCCGTCGAGGAAGGCCTGCGCGCCCGGGGTGCTGGTGATCACGCGGACGCGGGCGCCGGTGGCCGTGGGGGCGTTGGGCGAGAGGTCGACGGCGAGGGCCATGGTCTGCCCCGCGGTGATCTGCACCTCGCGGCGCGTGGTGCGAAAGCCGTTGGCCGAGACCTGCACGATGTGGGTGCCCGGCGTGACCGTGTCGCTGGCGGGCGGCGACCCGGTGAGGGGCGAGCCGTCGAGGGAGACGACGAGGTCGGCGGGGAGCGCGCCGTTGGGGTTCGTAACGATGACCCGCACGATGCCCGTCGCGGGCCGCTGGGGCTCCGGCGGGCGCATGTTGGCGTTCACCGTGGCGAGCGCGCCCGCGCCGACGGTGACGGTCTCGCGGAAGGTCTGCGCGCCCTCGCGGCGGACTTCAACGATGTGCTGCCCCGGGGTGAGGTTGTTCACGCGCCGCGGGGTGGTGCCGACCTCGTTGCCGTCGATGGTGACCGTCGCGCCGTCGGGGTCACTCGAGACGTACACGCTGCCCGCCTGCGTCAGGGTGCCCGTGAAGGTCTCGTTGTTGCGGGCGATGTTCACCTGGATCTGCCCGGGCACGTACCCGTCGAGGGTGAAGAAGAGCGTGTGCGGCCCGCCGGGGACGCGAACGCGACGCAGGGGCGTGGTGCCGAGGGGCGTCGCGCTCATCGCATCGACGCGCACCGCCGCACCCGCGGGCAGGGAGTTGATGTTGATGGTCCGCACCGGCTGCGCATCCGCGGCCGCCGCAGCGACCAGGGTCGACGACGCGACCAGCGCCGCGAAGGTCCATCTGCCCTTGATCATCGGAGTACCTCCATGAAGGATCTTTGCTGCACGCGTCGCGGGGACCCTGAGTGGCCCCCCCGAAACGCACCGTGTCTACCGGACTTCGACGCGCATGGGAACCCATGCTCTTCAGCGTCGCCCGCTGGAGCTGTTACCAATTCGCGTCGTGAGACCCACCGCCCGCTACGCCTGCTTCGCCGGATGCGCCGAGCGCTACGCGCTCGATGAGGTCGTCTACCGCTGCCGTCGGTGCGGCGCGCTGCTCGACGTGGAGCACGACCTCGAGGCCTTGCGCGCGCGCGGCCCCGCGGCGTGGATGCGGCTCTTCGACGAGCGCTGGATGCGCACCGCGTGGCCCTACGGCAGCGGCGTGTGGGGGAAGCTGGAGTGGGTGCTCCCCGAGGTCGATCCCGGGTGCGTGGTGAGCTTCGCCGAGGGCGGCACGAACCTCCTGCGCGCCGAGCGCTTCGGCCGCTCCATCGGCCTGACGGACCTCTGGGTGAAGCAGTGCGGAAACTCTCACACCGGGTCGTTCAAAGACCTGGGGATGACCGTGCTGGTGAGCGGGGTGCGCGACATGATCCGCCGCGGGCGGGGCGTGCGGGGCATCGCGTGCGCGTCGACGGGTGACACCTCCGCGGCGCTGGCGGCGTACTGCGCGGCGGCGGAGATCCCCGCGCTGGTGCTGCTCCCGCGCGACAAGGTGAGCGTCGCGCAGCTCCTGCAGCCGCTGGCGAACGGCGCGCTGGTGCTCTCGCTCGACACCGACTTCGACGGCTGCATGAAGGTGGTGCAGGCCCTCACCGAAGACGGCGGGATCTACCTCGCGAACTCGATGAACAGCCTGCGCATCGAGGGGCAGAAGACTGTCGCCGTGGAGATCGTGCAGCAGCTTGACTGGGCGGTGCCCGACTGGGTGGTGATCCCGGGTGGGAACCTCGGCAACGTGTACGCGCTGGGCAAGGGCTTCATGCTCATGCGCGACCTCGGGCTGATCCCGCGGCTGCCGCGCATCGCGGTGGCGCAGGCCGCGCACGCCAACCCGCTCTACCGCGCGTACCGCGAGGGCTTCGCGCGCTACGAGCCCGTGACCGCGCAGCGCACGGCGGCGAGCGCGATCCAGATCGGCGACCCGGTGAGCTATGAGCGCGCGGTGCGCGTGCTGCGCGCGGTCGACGGCGTGGTCACCGAGGCCACCGAGGACGAGCTCGCCGACGTCGTCGCCCGCGCCGATCGTACGGGGATGTACAATTGCCCCCACACCGGCGTGGCCCTCGCGGGCGCCGAGAAGCTCGCGCGCGAAGGGGTGATCCCGCGGGACGCGCGGGTGGTGGTGGTGAGCACCGCCCACGGGCTGAAGTTCACGGAGTTCAAGCGCGCCTACCACGACGGCGCGCTGACGGGCGCGTCCTCCCGGCACGCGAACGTGCCGGTGGAGCTGCCGCCGACGCTGGATGCGGTGAAGCGCGCGCTGGACGCGCGGTGGGGTGCGGGCTGAGCGAGCGGGGTCAGTTGTTGGGCGCGCCGGCGGCGATCCACGCCTGCACGGTCGAGATCTGCATCGGGGTGAGCGGCGAGCGGCCGAGGGGCATGCGCGAGCCGCAGTCGGAGCCCGCGATCTTGCAGAAGAGCCGGCTCATCGTGGGGTTGCCCGGCATCACGCGGCTCGCGAGGAGGTTGGTGTAGGCCGCGCCCTGCGACCCCATCGCCAGGCCGCCCGAGCCGCCGCCGACGTGGCACGGCGCGCAGGTCGCGGTGAAGATCGCGTAGACCTGCGTGAAGGTCGGCGCCGTCCCCGCGTCAACGGGGGGCGGAAGCACCACGTCGGGGACCATCGGGACGTCGGTGGCCGCGGGGACATCCGTCGCCGCGGGGACATCCGCCGCCGTGGGGACATCCGTCGCCGCGGGAACATCCGTCGCCGCGGGGACATCCGTCGCCGCAGGAACGTCGGTGGCCGCAGGCACATCCGTCGCCGCGGGAACGTCGGTGGCCGCGGGGCGATCGGTGGTCATGCCGGCGTCGGTGGTGGACGGGGTGTCGGAGGTCGCGGGCGCGTCACCGATGCTCACGACGTCCTGCGCGGAGGCGTCGTTGCCCGGATCGGTCGAGCCACACGCGGCGAGGAGGAGAGAGGCGGAAAGGAGAGAGAGGGTGCGAAAGTTCATCGCGGTTGGATACGTGACGTCCGCGCCGCGGGTCAACCATCCGGGGCGCCACGACCCGGTCGACGATCCCCTGAAATGGACGGCGGCCCGGGAACGTTCTAAGCCTCCGCGTGATGTCCCGTTCGTTCTGTCTACCGGTCCTCCTGGCGGCGCTCGCGGCCCCGGCGTTCGCCTCGGCGCAGGAGCGCGAGGCCAGCCTGGCCATGCAAACCGCGCGCACCATGGCGCTGGGCGGTAGCGGCCACGGCCTCTCGTCGAGCACCTCGGGCCTCTTCGTGAACCCCGCGGCGATGGGTCAGACCCGCGCGTATCACGTCGACAGCACGGTGCTCTACGACCCGTCGATCAGCCGCTGGGGCTTCAGCGGCGCCGTCGCTGACACCACCCGTGAGCGCTTCGGCGCGGGCACCGCGTACACGTTCAACACCATCAGCGGCGGCGAGAACCCCCACGAGTCCCACGAGTTTCGCCTGGCGGTCTCGGCCAACCTCGCCGAGAGCATCTCCCTTGGCGTCACCGGCCGCTACATCGATTACCGCGGGCGCACGACCGCCAACGGGCGCCTCGGCACCAAGTACGAAGGCGTCACCGTCGACGTGGGCGCGCTCTTTCGCCCGGTGCGCATGTTCGCCATCGGCGTCACGGGGTACTCCCTCAGCAACCCCGGCACCGCCCTCTCGCCGCTGGCGCTGGGCACCGGCATCGGGTTCTTTCCGATCGAGAGCCTCGCGATCAACGCCGACGCGTTCATCGACTTCGGCACCTTCGGCACCGCCCGCGTGCGCTGGTCGGGCGGCGCCGAGCTGCTCGTGCAGCGCGTGCCCATTCGCATCGGCTACACCTACGACGACACGCGCCTCGTGAGCCCGGTGCACATCGTCACCGCGGGCGTGGGCTACATCGACGAGCGCTTCGGCGTCGAGGCCGCGATGCGCCAGGAGGTCGCGGGCGGGAGCCAGACCTCGATCCTCCTCAACCTCCGGTACTTCCACACGATGCTGTGACCACGCGGTCGCCGCAGGCGGCGCACTGAGGGTCACGGCGCACGCGCAGGGTGCGGGACTGCATCGTGAGCGCGTCCCAGGTGAGGATGCGCCCCACGAGGCACTCGCCCACGCCCATCACCCGCTTCAGCACCTCCGTCGCCTGCATCGCGCCGATGACCCCGGGCAGCACCCCGAGCACGCCCGCCTCGCCGCAGGGCGGCGCGAGCGAGGGCGGCGGGGCGGCGGGGTACACGCAGCGGTAGCAGGGCCCCTCCCCCGGCGCGAAGGTGCTCACCTGCCCCTCGAAGCGGTAGATGCTCCCGTGCACCACCGTCTTGCCCGCGCGCACCGCGGCGTCGTTGAGCAGGTAGCGGGTGGCGAAGTTGTCGGTGCCGTCGACCGCGAGGTCGTAGCGCGCGAGCAACCCGTCGACGCGCTCGCGGTCGAGCCGCGCGACGTGCGCCTCCACCCGCACCTCGGGGTTCAACGCGCGCAGCGCGGCCGCCGCCGACTCGACCTTCAATTCCCCCACGCGACCGGTCGTGTGGATCACCTGTCGCTGCAGGTTCGAGAGCTCCACCCGGTCGTCGTCGACGATCCCGAGGGTGCCGACGCCCGCCGCCGCGAGGTAGAGCGCGACGGGGGAGCCGAGCCCGCCCGC
>JBILLI010000482.1:0-5991 GCA_044376155.1 Polyangiales bacterium | reverse complement strand
GGAACTTCTTTCGCGAGGCGCCCGCGCCGCGCCTCACGCTCGACGAATTCCCCCACGCGAAGGACGACGTGGAGCTGCTGCGACGCTTCCTCACGGGCGCGCTGGCGGGCCCCGTGGCCGGGGTCAACGTGCTGCTCTACGGCCTGCCGGGCACGGGCAAGACCGAGCTCGCGCGCACCGTCGCGAAGGCCGTGGGGGCGCAGCTCTACGAGGTGAACGTCGAGTCTGACGACGGCGCGGCCATCGCGGGCAGCGGGCGCTTCGGGGCGTACCAGCTCTGCCAGCGCATGCTCGCGCGGCGCACGGGCGCGCTGGTGCTCTTCGACGAGATCGAAGACGTCTTCCCCGACCGCTACTTCCCCTTCTTCGGGCGGCAGAAGCGCTCGGGCGACGACAAGGGGTGGACCAACCGTCTGCTCGAGGGCAACCCCGTGCCCACGCTGTGGTTGTCGAATGAAATCGGGCAGATGGACCCGGCGTTCCTCCGCCGCTTCGACTGCATCCTGGAGCTGCGCACGCCGCCGCTGGCGGTGCGTCGACGCATCTTGGAGAAGTCCCTCTCGGGCCTGCCCGTGCGCGCGCCGTGGCTGGCGAGCATGGCCACCGACGAGCGCCTCACGCCCGCGCACATCGAGCGGGCGGCGCGGGTGGCGAGGCTCTCGGGCTTCGAGGGGGCCGACGAGGTCGAGCACGCGGTGTCGCGCATTCTGCACAACGCGCTGGCGGTGCAGGCCCCGGCGGGGGCGGCCGCGCCGAGCGCCAGCGACACCTACGACCTGCGGTTCTTGAACTGCAGCGAAGACCTCGTGGCCATCGTGACCTCCCTGGAGCGCCGGGCGCGGGAGACCCGCGGGGCGCTCACGGGGTCGATCTGTCTGTACGGCCCGCCGGGCACGGGCAAGACGGCCTTCGCGCACCACCTCGCCGAGCGCCTCGGGCGCAGGCTCCTGGTGAAGCGCGCGTCGGACATCCTCGGTCCCTTCGTGGGGCAGACCGAGGCGAACATCGCGGAGATGTTCCGCGAGGCCCGGGCGGAATCCGCGGTGCTGCTGCTCGACGAGGCCGACAGCTTCTTTCAAGACCGCCGCGGGGCCTCGCAGCACTGGGAGGTCACGCAGGTGAACGAGCTCCTCGTGCAGATGGAGTCGTTCGATGGGCTCTTCATCTGCTCGACGAACCTCTTCGAGAACCTCGACCAGGCCTCGCTGCGGCGCTTCACGTTGAAGATCCGCTTCGACTCCCTGCGGCCCGAGCAGCGGTGGGAGCTCTTCGGTCGCACGTTGCAGTCCCTCGGCCACGAGGCCCCGGTCGACACCGCCCCCACGCTGCGCCGGGGGCTCGACGCGCTGGAGAACCTCACGCCGGGTGACTTCGCGACGATCCGTCGGCAGGCCACGATGCTGGGCTCGGCGGTCGACGCGGGGGCCCTGCTGCGCGCGCTGGAGCGCGAGAGCCGCGCGAAGCCCAACGCCCGTCGGGGGCCCCTGGGATTCGCGAACTGAGAGGGGGCGCGTCTCGCGCACCGCCGCGCCGAAAACTTGAGTGTGCGCTGCTTGGGTGCGAACGGTGCGACCGAGTTCGCATCGTCGGACTCTGACGACGGTCAGGGGCTGCCGAGGCATCCGACTCCCGCCCGACGGCACCCTCATGCGCGACGACGACTACGACTACGACTGGCGCAGCGGAGAACGCCTCGACGATGCCCTCCTCGCCGAGTGCGCGTCGCTGTTCTCGAAGCACTACGGCGTCTGGGGAGCGCGCGGGGTTCGGCCGAACCTGCAGGTCGCGCTCTCACCCGCGAAGATCCGCACGTTCGTGCCGCCGCAAGGCTGGGCGGTGCTCGCGCGACACCGCGGGGTGCTCGTTGGCTACGCGCTGGGCGTGCGCACGGAGCTCGCAGATTTCGGCGCCATCGATTGGGTCACCCAACTGGTCGTTCACACGGACCACCGTCACCGCGGAGTTGCCACGCAGCTCCTTTTCACGTTCTGGGGTTTCTCGGACCACGCGGGGTGGGGCCTCGTCACGACCAACCCCTACTCCGTGCGCGCGCTCGAACGGATCACCCATCGACGCTGCAACCCCGTCGTCATCGGCGAGCGGCTGGCGGAGGTCCGCGCCGTGAGTGAGGGGATCCCCTACGCGAAGGATCGCGACTTCGACGTGACCGCGACCCGCAGCGTGATCGACACGGCGTTCTTCATCAGCCACGCGCGACTGCCCGACAAGCTACGCAACGCCACGAAGTCAGCGCCGTGGCTGCTCGGCGAGATCCAAGAGGGCGAAGAGTGGCTCGCTTTTACCTTCCGCAGTCAGCCCGCGACGCCCTACGAGCCGCACGCGTTGAGCGCCCTCCTGGCCCGTTCCGACCGGACTGTGCGTGATGCCTACGCGCGGATGGCGATGGGGGATGGTCACGCGTGGGCGAAGCACGCGCCGCACGAGGTGGAGGTCGCGATCGAGGTGCTCGCGCTCGCGCCAGGGCATCGGGTTCTCGACGTGGGGTGCGGGCGTGGGCGGCACGCGCAGCTCCTGGCGCAGCGCGGATGTGGGGTGCTCGGGGTTGACTTCGTCGAGGGGTTCGTTGCGCACGCGCGCACATCGGCGGCGGCTCAGGGACTATCGTCGGTCACCTTCGAGGTCGGCGACGCGAGGACCCTGGAGGTCGCGGGCGAGGGCTTCGACGCGGCGCTCTGTCTCTATGACGTGATTGGGACCTTCCCGGACCGATCCGAAAATGAGCGGATCCTTGGCGCCATCGCGCGGCGACTGCGTCCCGGCGGGCGCCTGCTCGCGTCGGTGATGAACCTCGAACTCACACTGTCCATCGCGTCTCGGCGCCTTGAAGACCCGGCGAGGTTGGGCGACGCGCTGCAGGACCTCCCGCCGAGCCGCATCATGCAGCGGAGCGGCAATGTCTACGACCCGCGACACTTCCTGCTCGACCCCGCGACGGGCGTGGTCTACCGCAAGGAGCAGTTCGACGACGACGGGAAGCCGCCGGGGGAGTACGTCGTTCGCGATCAGCGCTACACCCGCGCGATGGTTTCGGAGATGTGCGCCCGCGCGGGGCTCCGGCTGCTCTGGGCACGACCCGTGGCCCTGGGCCGTTGGACCGAAGAGCTTCCCGGCACGGCGCTCGCCGCGAAGGAGATCCTCTTTCTGGCCGAGCGGTGATCGTCGCGCCTCTCGTCGGGTGAACTTCGATGGCTCCGCTGTCTTCGTCGACCGACGGGCGCGCGATGCACGGGAACGGGCGGGGAACCGACGAGGAGCGGGGTCGTGAAGACGGCATTGCCGACAGCGCGCTTGCCTCAGCGCGACGCGCTCAGGCGGAGACCCGATCCGCTCGTCGCGGTCGACGCGTACGCCGCCGCCAGCGTGCCGGGCGGCCCCTGCACGAAGGTCCACGGACCGCCGTCGTTGCGTGTGTCACCCGCTGGATCGACGCGGTCGTACACGAAGTCGAGGGAGCCGCCTTCGTGCAAGACGAGCGCGAAGCGCAGGTGGGAATCGGGACGGTTCCGGTGACGCATCGAGTCCCAGACGATGACGAGGCTTCGTTGTGGGGCCGCGCCCAGGACGGCCGCACAGATCCCCGAACCGTCGACGCCAAGCGTGAGGTCGCTCAACAGGGGCGCCACCACGTCGTCTTCGTGAGTGAGCGGCAGCGGCCCGCGGGTGCTCTCTTGAGGGGGTCGCCGACCGAAGACCGCGTAGCCGTTGAGGCTCGGCCAGATCGCCGAACGAGCGCTCCCGTAGAACTCGAACGCGAAGGGGATCTCCACGGGTTCCGCGGTGTGGGTCTCGTCGCGGCTGCTCCCGGCGAGCGGGAGACGTCGCCCGAGCGCGCACGCGTCGACGACCTGAGCGGTCTCCAGCGCTGCGAAGACATAGGGGCCGAGGGTACAACGGTGCTCACCGTGCGCCGCGACGCAGAACGAACCGCGCGCGCAGGTGTTCAACGCCTCGGTCGGGTCGCACGGAGAGCCCGCGGGCACGACCTCAAGGCAGAGCCTACCTTCGCTGCACACCAGTCCGGCGTCGCAGCGCGGCGAGCCCGACGCGGAGATCCATGGCAAACGACACCCCGAGCCCAGCGTCCCCAAGACGGCGCAGACGGGGCCCGAGGCGCGCGTGATGCAGGCGGTGTAGGTCGAGAAGGCGCACGCCGTCGTCAGGCTGCCGGGGTCACAGGCCTCTCCTCGCGGCACCTCGCGCACGCAGCGTCCGTCGAGGCCGCAGCGTAGACCCGATGCGAGGCAGAGGTCCGTGCCGACCGCGGATGACCGACAGCGGCCGCCGACCGCGCCGTCCTCTGCGCACACCCATGTCCCACCGGCGGGCGCGCACCGACGCCCACCCGCGCACGTCCCTGCTCGACCCGATGGATCGCAGAGATCGCCCGTCGCTGCCTCCGTCGCGCAGGTCTCGGTGACGAGGTTGCAGACGAGGCCCACGTCGCAGGCCGGCGAAGCGAGGCGGCATCGTCCCCCACGCACTCCATCGCGGACACAGGACGGCGTCGTCTCGCCAGGCTGGCAGCTTGATCCGGCGACGCAGACGCTCAGACGTCCCGACCGATCGCATCCCGCTCCCTCGCCGACAACGCCGGGTGCGGCCACGAGCTCTTCGCGGGCCGGAAGCGCGAGGCGGTGGATGCCGCCATCGGAGGTGTTGATACCCCATGAGAGGGTGGGCACCGAGCAGTTGAAATAGAGTGCGCCGTCGATGATGCGCGCGTGACTTCGGTACAGGGGATCGGCCGCCAGCAACACCTCCCGTCGGACCCCGAGGTGATATCCGTGGATCTCCGTGCGCAGTTCCTGCTGCCACGGCACGACCTGCGCGGTGCGCGAGACCTCGATCCATGCGATCCAGTCGTTCTCGAAGGAGACGTCCGCCCGGCGCACCGGTCGATCCGTCGGCGCATGGGTGAGACGGGTGGAGACGCGATCGCGGAGGTCCATCACGTACACCTCGGTCGCGCGCATGTCGGCAGGCGGGGCGTCGCGCAAATCGAGCCACGCGACGCGGTCGCGGGAGAGGTCGGCGTCCACCACAGAGCCCGTGCGGGTGAGGTTCTCGAGGCGACCCGACGAGTGCGTGTACAGCCAGAGATCGCCGCTGATGGCGTAGACCAGATGGTCACCGGCCGCCCGGAGCGTCACCCATTCCGACAGCCCCCCTGCGACGACGCGCGCGTTGCCGCCATCGGCGTCGGCGACGCGAAGGTTGAGTCCGCTCTCGTCGCGGTGGAGCCACGCGACGAAGGTGTCGGTCGCGGCCATCGGTCCGAAGCCTCCGGGCGCCGCCCGCCTTGTGGACCACAGCACACACCCGGGGGCGATGGGGTCGTCGAAGCGCAGGAGCGCGTCATCGCCCGCAAGGGTCGAGGCCGTGGCGAACAGGGCGCTCGGCGCGCAGGCGATGAATCCGCCCACCTCTGGTGTCTGCGAAGTGCGGCCGGAGACGCCCGTGAGAAGTAGCGTGGCGCGCGAGAACGACGGGCTGGTGCCGATCACCGCGCCGCCACCGATTCCCCGGTAGAATCGCCCTTCGAACTGGCAGAGTTGGCCCGCGGCGAAGGGCAACGTGGAGAGCGGCAGCGCGTCGCCACACCGGGCTGGTCGCCATGTCTCGATGTCACGGTCGAAGAAGGCCCACGAACCGCCGCGCCACGGGGCCGTTGTTCCTGCGACGACGGCTCCGACGCCGCAACGTTCTGCGGGGCGACCGGGGGCGGTGTCGACGAGAACATCCGGGAGGCGCGAGTCCGAGGCGGAGGCGTCTGCCCCGCTGGAAGCAGTCGCCAACGACGTGCAGCCCGGCGCCGTGACGGTGGCGAAGAGGGCGGTCCAAAGGATCGTGCGTTCGAGCCTGCGCTGTGGTGCCGTAACCGTTCACGGCTTGCAGGGAGCTCCGGTTCTGGGTAGGTGATCGCGGATGCAAGTCGGGGCAGAGCTCGCCGCCGTCTCGGACGAGGACCTC
>JBILLI010000481.1:0-5995 GCA_044376155.1 Polyangiales bacterium | reverse complement strand
CCCGCGCGGTCGGCGTACTGCGCGGCGAGGGCGTCGCGCACGCGCTCGTCCATCGCGAGGCCGCCGAGCTGAATGCCGTAGGAGTCCACCGCGCGGAGGCGCGCGCGACCGTTCTCCGAGGGCTCGACGCGCATGATCGTGACGTCGAGGGTGCCGCCGCCGAAGTCGAAGACCATGAAGGTCCGCGGGCGCGCGCCGTCTTCCCCCGCGGCCACGACGCCGTAGGCCCAGGCCGCCGCGTCGGGCTCGGTGATCATCCCCGCGAGGCGCACGCCCGCGAGCTTCGCGGCCTGCGCGGTGGCGAGCTTCTCGCGGTTGCGAAAGCGCTGCGGGTGCGCGACCACCACCCCGTCGAGGGGCGCCGCGCCGGGCCGCGCGCGGATCATCTCCGCCAGCGCCCGCAGGATCACCGCCGACACATCGGTCGCCGTGAGGTCGAGGTCACCGACGCGCCAGGGCGGGCCCGCGAGCACCTTCGCGCCAACACCCATGTGGTTCTTCGCGCCGCGCACGAGGGTCACCCCCTCGGGGGCGCGCTCGGCCTCGCCGACGATCGCGCGATACGCCCGCGCCGCGCCCGCGCCGACGTGCGCGCGGGGCGAGTGCCGCCCGTCGAACATCACCACCGAGGCCAGCGTCGGCGCGGCGTCTTCGAGCGGCAGCACGGTCGTGCGCCCGTCGACCACGCAGGCCGCGGAGCAGTACGTCGTACCCAGATCGATCCCGTAGATGGCCATCAGCGGCGGGTGACGCGGAGGGTGATCCGGTCGAGCGGGCCCGCGCGGTTGACCCCGGCGGTGATCACCGCGCGCGCGAGGTCGGCGAGGCCGAAGACCCGCTCGGGGGTCTCGAAGGACGTGTCGCCGCTCTCCTGCATGAACCACTCGCGCTGCAGGGCCGTCTCGTCAACGGTCCACCGGGCCGCGAGGGTGAGCGGGTAGCGGTGCTCCCCGGCCGCGAGCTGCGTGCAGTTCACCCCGGTGTTCATCACCCACGCGCCCGCCACGGGACGCATGGGTTCCCGCGGCAGCATCAGCGACGGCGGCACGGGCGCGGGCACCTGCCAGCCGATGCCCACGCGGGCGAAGCGCGGCGGCGGGAGCGACCCCATGCGCGTGGCCCCGTCGACGCGAATGCGCGCCACGCCCTCGAGGTCACACCGCACGGGCACCTCGAAGCCGGTCGCGTCGCGTCGGGTGCGGTCGACGAGCACGTGGTCCGCGGCGCCGCCGTTCTCTGCGCGACGGGCCGCGGTGACCGAGGCGGTGATCCCTTCGAAGGGCGCCCACTCGCTGAACGCGATGTCACCTGGAATGCCCCGCACGGTCATCCGCTCGACCGCGAGTCGCCGCTGCATCTCGGCCACCAGCCGCCGCCCCGCGGCGATGTCACGGCTGAGGATGAAGAGCATCAAGGGCCGCGCGCCCGTGAAGCGAAAGACCCCGGAATCACTGGTAAAACTCGGTGATGCCGCGGCGAAGCGGACCCCGTTCCACAGCGGGTCGGCGTTGAGCGCCTCGACGTGCGCGAGGGTGCGTGCCCACATCGCGCGGTCGAGGCGTCGCTCGGCGAAGTAGCGCCCGTCGAAGCCCAGGAGCAGCCTGCCCACCCAGAGCCCGTAGCCCTCGTCGACGCGCGCGCGCAGCAGCGCCGCGAGGCAGCTCGGATCGGCCCCGGCGGTGCACGCCACGTCGCTGGTGGCGCCCGGCTGAAACGCCGCGGAGGTGCTCTGAAATCCGTCGGTGACCACGATGGTGACCGCGTAGGGGTCGAGGGGATCGGGCTGCTGCAGGTCGGGCCGCGGCGCGCGCGGCGGGCGGCGCAGCGCGAGGTGGAGGTTGGCGTTGGAGCCCCGGTACACCGCGGGCGCGGCGAGCTGCTGCGCGGTGATGCCCGGTCGGCCGCAGTGCACCTCGTTGTCGACGGTGCAGCGAACGAAGGGGTTGTTGCGCTGCAGCGCCGAGAGCGAGGCCTCGATGACCTGCGCGTGGAGCGTGGCGAGGGCGCGGGAGGCGTTGCCGGTGAAGCCCCGGTTGCTCTCGGAGACGTCCACGAAGATCTGCGCGCCTCGTCCCGGCGCGGGCGCGGCGGGGGAGGTCGCGACGGGGCGCACGACGCGACGGGGCGTCGCGCCGGCGTCGGCGGTCGTCCTGGGCTTGCAGGCGGTGAGCGCGGCGAGGGCGAGGGCCGCGGCGCGGAGGCGCATCAGTGCACCGTCACCGGCGCCGCGTCGACGTACTCGCGCCCTTCGAGCGCGGCCTCCACGAGCGCCGACGCGAGCACCTCGACGCGCTGCTCCCGCGGGCCGCGCAGCACGTAGAACGCGCGGCCGCCCTCGACGGTCTCGCGCACGTTGGCCTCGTCTTGAAGCTCCACCGGGGCGAGCGTCACCCCCTGCCGGAGCACGGCGACGTAGCTCGTGTGCCCCCGCGCGCGTCCCTGCACCTGCGCGGACCACACGATCTGCCCGCCCACCACGGCGAGCTGCCCGACGGGCTCGCGGTGCTGGTCGCCGTAACACACGCAGTAGCGCACGCCGGGCGGGAGCATGCAGGGGTCGTCGGGCTTGGCGTGCGGGCAGCGCACGGTCACGCGGAGGCTACGGGTCACGGTGCGATCCTCTCGTCATTCTACGGTCCAGAGGCGCCGCGCGAGCACGTGTTCCATGAAGAGCTCGAGCGGCGAGAAGCGGAACCACCGCGTCGCGGTGGGGGGCACATACGGCAGCGCGGCGATGGCGTTGCGCGCCAGCTGCGCCTCCAGCGCGACCCGCGTGGCCTCGAGCCCCGGGTCGATCTTCGACGGCGGCGGCAGCTCCGGCGGCATCGCGGGGGTCTCCAGGATCGTCACCTGCACCCGCTGCCCCACGGGCTCTTCGCCGAACTGATAGAAGTCCCGCACGCCGAGCACCGGGCCCACCGGCGCGGCGCTCGCGACCGGGCCCGGGGCAGGGGCGTACGCGGGCGCGGCGATCGTCGACGGCAGGGGCGCGGCGATGGGCATCATGGGCATCGCCATGGGCATCGCCATGGGCATCGCCGCGGCCATGGGCATGGGCGCGATGGCGTGGGCGTACTGCGCCGCCGTGGGCATCACCGAGGGGATCCCGGGCATCGTGGTCGGCGAGAGCTGCGGCGCGCGCGGCAAATCCAGGGCAGAGGGGAGGGGGAGGTCCTTCGGGGGGGCGTTGGGGTCACCGCTCATCACTCACCTCGCGTTGGGGTCAAAGGGCGCGCCGGGGAACGCGCCGGGAAACATCCCGGGCATCGCGCCGGCGAACATCGACGGCGGCGGTTGCAGCAGCGCCGCGAGCTGCTCCCAGCGCTGCGAGGCGAGCAGCGCCTCGGGGCTCAGACCGCGCTGCGACGCCGAAACGGCCACGGCCTGCGACTGCTGCTGCGTCATCCAGCTCACCTGCTCGGCGGTGAGGCCCGGGAGCATCATCACGGACTGGGTGATCTGCTGCCAGCGCTGCGTGGCAAGCAGGCGCTCGGCGCTCTGCCCCTGAGCGCTCGCCAGCGCGGTGATGTGCTGAAAGAGCGTGCGCTGCGCGAACTCGGCCGCGCCCATCCCCTGCTGCGCGGCGAGCGCGGCGTACTGATGCCACTGCTGCACGATGGCCAGCGCATACGACTCCATCGCCGGCTGCGCCGCGGGCATGGGCGCGGGCATGGGCGCGGGCATCGCGACGGGCACGGGCGCGGGCATCGCGACGGGCGCGGGCGCGGGCATCGCAACGGGCATGGGCGCGGGCATCGCGACGGGCATCGCGACGGGTTGCGCGGCGGGCGCGGGGACCGCCGCCGCCGAGCCCGCGCGGGTGGCGGGGTCCATCAGGTTCGGATCATCTTCGGCGGGCGGGCCGAAGGGGCGGTACCACGGGATCGTTCGCCCCGAGTCGTTCAACCACATGTCCAGGCCGAGCACGCCGTGCCGCTCGGGCGCGCGCTTCTTGAAGAACCTCTGCGCGTCTTCGGTGGTGTGGTGCGCCCCGAGGAGCCCCAGCGCCACGGCCGCCTTGCGGTGGGTGCCCTCGGCGGGCAGCACGAACGACACCTCGAGGGCGAGCCGCGGGTCGAGCAGCCCGACCTCGCCATCGGTGATCTCGCGGGTGATCTCCGACGCGCGCAAGAGCTCTAGCAGCCGCTCGTAGACCCGCTGCGCCATCATCTGCTCGACGGTCTTCATGCCGTCGCGCACGATGTCGCCGAAGCCCCAGCCGTTGCCCAGGAGCACCAGCGAGAACTCCACCACGCGCTTCTGCGCGGGGCCCTTCGACACGCCGAGGATCCAGCGCTTCGAGGCCCCCGCAACGCTCAGCGTGAACAGCCGGTTGCGCGAGAGGTCGATGCGCCCGTCGGCGGTGCGCCCGTGCTCCAGGCACACGCCCGCGAGGGCCCGCGCGACGAACTCGACGATGTACCCGATGTACACCCGCGCGCGCCGCTCGGCCGTGGCCTTGCGGGCCTCGGCGATGACGTGCGGAGACTCGAGCAGCGCCTTGCCCGAGGTGCTCTGGCGCACCGCGCTGGCGAGGCGGGTGTAGCTGCTCATGGCGGGCATCACACACGCGCCGCGGCGGTCGCCCTCGGCCGCGCCCACCAGCGAGCGGAGGTACACCGAGCCGCCGAAGAAGATCGACGTGGAGATCACGTGCGGGTGGCGTCCGGCGTGGCCCTGGGTGTTGTTGCGCGAGAAGGTGTCGTCGACGAGCACCTCCAGCGAGCCGCCCCCGAGGTCGAGATACACCCGGAACATCTTGTCGCTCGCGGTGTGCCCCGCGGCGGCCTGCGCCTCGTCGATGAGCGGCGTCGGGGGGAACACGAAGTCGGCGCCCGTGAGCTCCTTGAGCTGTTCGCCCGCGCGCTCCGCGGCCTTGCGCAGCGTGTCGAGGTCGCCCTCGTCGAAGGCGAGCGGGAAGCTGTAGTTCACGTTGACCGTGCGCGGCGCGGCCTCTTCTTCGGCGAGCAGCGACGCGCTGGTCATCAGCAGCGCGCCCTCGAGGAAGCGCGCCTGCAGCGCCTCGACGAGCCCGCGCTGGGCGAGGGCGGGCTTGTCCTTCTCGACCGCGCGCAGCCATTTGAACTCGCTCACGACCTGGTCGGAGGTGGCGCTGGTCACGGCGCCGCGCAGGGGCACGCCGTAGTCCTTGCCGAAGGCGAGGGCGTTGATCGCCGTCTCGCTGGCGACGTCGCTCCAGCGGCGGGTGCAGCCCATCTCGCTCGGGAGGAGGTCGCGGTAGGGGCCGCTCCACTCGCCGCCGGGCCAGAGGTCCATGCCGCGAAAGAGGGTCTGCGGACCGCCGTCGACGAGGTTCAGGGTGGTGGTCGCGCGGTCGCGCCCGCGCTCGGGCGAGACGCACTGCAGCGTGCCGTCCTTGCGCTTGATCGCGACCACGGTGTTGCTCGTGCCGAAATCGATCCCGAGGCTCCACGTCTCCCCGGGCAGCACGTCGGTCGCGGGGCGCAGCGGAAAGATCCCGCCCCCCAACGGCTCGGCGCGACCGCCCCCGGCGGCGTGCTGAAAGAACTCCACGCTGATCCAGTGCGGACGCCCGGCGCGCGACGCGCCCACGAATCCTGTGGGGCCGCCGTCACCCTCGCGCCCGACCTCGGTGTCGAGCGGGATGCGCTCCAGCACGGTCTCGCTCACGGGTCGGCCGTCGGCGTCGGCGGGCGAGACCAGCATCTGCGCGCGCACCGAGCGGCCCTGCGCGAGCAGGCTCATGCCCTCCTCGGTCACGGCGCCGACGTGGGCGACGTAGTACTTCCACGCGTGGGTGGGGCGCTTCAGGTTCGGCCACACCCGCAGAGAGACGCCGCGAAACGCCACCGACTCCGCGTCTGTCACGGTCGACGAGAAGGGGTTGGCCGCGAGCAGGTCACACTCGTAGGTCGGCCACTCGGTGGGCTTGAGCCCCCGCAGCGGCAGCACACACTGGTACCGCGCCTTGCCGCGCTCGAGGACCACGCGTCCGAAGCGCTCCGGCTGCTCC